>JBLNFG010001158.1:0-3378 GCA_050263495.1 Myxococcales bacterium
GTGTCTTGGTGAAGTGTTCGAGTGCCGTCGCCAGGGCGCCGAGGCCCCCGATTGGGCTGTCCATGAAGCAAACGACCATCCCGCGATCTTTACCCTCGTCCCGGATTACGCCGTGTCGCAACAGACCGCTGGCGTCTTCTAGTGCGCGCGCGCGTTGGTCCTTCGTGACTTGACCGAGCAACCCAGGGCTGCTTTCGCAGAAGCGCTGGACTCGGTCGAGTACCTTGCTCGCGGGTTCATTCGCAACGGTCATCGAATGGTGAAATCTCTCTCCGTTGAGCAGAACGACTTCAGCGCCGTGGGTTAACTCGGCCAATCCGGCTAGCTCCCGCCCAAAGGAAAACGCGGCCTCCCTAACCTGGGCGTGAAGCACACGGCTCGACAGTGTTCCGATCCCTAAACCAACAACGGTCAAGTAGGTCGAAAGGCGGAGCGTTCGAGCGGATGGAAGAATCAATCGAAAGATCGTGGAGAGCTTCATATTGCCTCAGAACAAACTCGAGAGTTCATCCAACGTCATCTCGATGATGCTGCCGTAGTCACCATCTTGGACTTCATCGGCGCAACTCACGAAGGATTGTGACTGGATCTGACTCTCAAATAGGATCCGTGATTGGGCGTGTGGGCTGGTGTTCCGTTGCGACACCTTTACCCTGCTAGAGACGCTGCTATCCGTGACGGGATTGAGAACCCCTTTCCCGTCACTGGTTGCGTTTTCGGACTTCTCGAGCGCGTGGGTGGCGCGGGATGATGCACTCGAGCCGAACGGGACGTAAGATGCGTCGATACTCTCGGCACGAGCTGGCACTTGCTGCTGGTTGGAAACACCCATGCCGTAGGAGCCCAGATCCTTGCCGATCCATTCCCGTGCCGAAGCGCCTCTGCATGCGGCCATCCCATGCGCCACGACCGCTGCGCGCGCCAAACGAGCGGTACCGATCCGCGCCAGGTAATGCTCTCGGAGGAACAGCAGACCGTAGAGCCCCAGAGTCATCACGGGAATAACGATCAGGGCTTCCAGAACTGCAGCCCCGCGGGACCCGACCTTGCGCGCGTGGTGCGCTGTCTCAAGCGAAACAGTTGCTCCGACAAGTGAGTTTTGAGTCGTCGACATCTTGACCTCAGTGCACGATCAGAGCTTCCGCGGCACGACCGAGGTCGTACAGCACACCGACATTACGAACGGTCACGCTCGGGAATTGACGTTCGCGGAAGACCCGCTGAATCGCATCCATTCCAAGAGCCAGCCCGGCAAGTTGCGATATGGCACCTTCATGTCCAAGTGCGTCAAATCGTCGCAAGCGAGCGCGCCATCGCATTCTCCACATTGCTGACTCGTCATCCGAACCGTTGCAGTCGTCCCCTTCCCATTTGCCTTCGCAGTCAAAGAACAACTCCGCTTGTGCGAAGGCGATGCTCGCCAGGGTCGGAGTCGTAATCTCCGCCTTGCGGCTCCAAGCCGCTATCTTGACCCGTTGCGAAGCAACCCCCAGCCTATCTGGCTCGCCCTTCGCAACACCCAAGAGTTGCGTGCCACTTGTTCCGTTAGCCCAATTCGCCTGCACCTTCTTCGGCGTCATCCCCTGTGACGAAACGCGGTGCGTCGAGGGCTCGATGCGGCTGCCAGTCTCGGCGGCGGACCGTTCCAGATCGCGCCGCTTCTGCTTCTGGCACCCCTCCGTGTCAAACTGAGAAACGGCGGCAGAGGCTTGGTTACGGGCAACGCTCAGTCGCAAGAGTTCACTACTGCCTTCTCGAGAGGGCGATTGGCTCGAGGCGGCACCATTGCAGGCCGTGCCGTGTTGGGAACATGCTCGTGCATAAGCGCGCTCGGTTTCCAGCTTCTTCTGCTTCAGCTCCTCGAGTTCCTGTTCACACCCTCCTTGCGCGGCGCGGGTCATTTGATCTTGCCCAGAATCCTCCTTTGAGTCATCGATTTCGCAGAAGTAGGATTGGCCCATCTGTACGGCTTTGCCGATCAGACCGTTGACCCGACGCGTGAACTGCTTCGGCGGACTGGGCATCGGCGTCAGACTCTCGAAGATCTCGGCTACCGCTTTGCCTGCCTCATTGCACAGGCGGCCCGCGGTACCCTCTTCCACGGGAAGCCCCGTGAAGACCATCAGATTTCCCGCGTCGGCCTCCTGCACGATGGGTCGGTACTTCTCCCCAACGTTTCTGGCACCCACAAACGCTGCTGGTGGCGTTATCCGCGCAATCCCCGTCTGGGTCCAGCTGAGTGCCTTGATGGTGTTGTTGATGGGCGCGCGCGTCGCGTCGATGACACTCCCGACCGCCTTGGCGGCTGGTAGGCACGCTGTGGCCGCATAAGGCACCGTGGCAGAGATGATCAGTAGGGCGAGCTGTAGTGCCTTCAATGCCACACGAACAGCAAGCACGCAGGCCATGATCAGGTTCAGTAGGACGATTAGATTCATGCCACGTGCGTGCAGCACCGCCGAGCTCAAGGCGACGGCATCGGACGCTTCCTGAAGCCTTTCGCGAAATAGGATTGCGTCCCCAATCCCAGCCAAGTACCAAAGAATGCCCACCATGCAGGCGCACATGAAGACACCGATCACTAGGACCGCCCCGGAATCACTGCTGCGCAGTCGTTGAAAAGAGGGCTGGAACGGGCATGAGGATCGCGGGTTGGAGATTAACCGCACGGTGCGTTTGGTTCGTGAGTTTCCAGATTCGGAACGCGCGTCAGCGAGCTTATTCATATCTGGCACCTTGGTAGGGATAAATGGCTTCCGCTTCGACCCATTGAGTCGGGAAGAATAGAGCGACATTCCGTCGCCAATGCTGGAAGTCGAGGCGTGGTGGACAGGTGAGCCAGTTTACGAGTGGGATACGACAGGCGATCTCGACCTCCAATCTGGTGCGTACCTTGCTGATCTCAGTGGTCCCCATGGGCTCAAACGCAATGACGCCGTCGCGCGCCGGACTACCCGGCTTGTCACTGTCTGGGAAGACGACATCCACGCTTTGCACCGTGCCGTTCAGGATGAGCGGACTGAGCGTGATCAATGCGGCGTTACGCACCGCTCGGTATCGTTCACCATCGGGACTGACTTCATGCGGAGGTTCCCCGTCGTAGCGCCCCGGATCATCACCAATTACGACCGCCGCAGCCCGCGCCGTATTGGTAGCTGCGTGTTGAACGACGACGCGCGCGACAAACAGTAATCCCGACTGGATGACGCCAAGGAACAGCAAGAACACTGGCATGAACACGATCAAGAACTCGACCATCACTGCCCCTTGCTCGACTCCGGTTTGGCCAATGCTGTTGCTCCTTCGAGCACATGGTGGGTGAAATATTGACGGGCTGCGAATTCGTCTTGAACCGAACATGACGTTCCGAGCGCCGAG
>JBLNFG010001159.1:0-3278 GCA_050263495.1 Myxococcales bacterium
CGCACCTGCTCCAGACGCTCGCTCCCGTCCGCAGCGATGCTGTAGCACGGCGCAGCGCGAACGAACTGTTGAGCCGCCGTCTTGATGTACCCAAGGTGCATCTCCGCGGCTTCTTCGACACTCGTGCGCCGGAGTGGCCAAAGATCAACGAGCCAGAGGTGCCCGAGATCGTCGGTGTTGAATCGGCGCAGCTCTGCGTCTGCGAGGACGACCCCTTGTTGAGCCAACGTGGCCAGAATGCAGGTAACCTCGATCGCCCAACGCAGACGAATCGACTCCGCAACGCGGTTCGGGCCTTTCAATTCTCGGCTCAGTGGCGAACCGGGCAAGTCGACCGCCAGATAAGGCCGCGTGTTGGCGTTAGTAGACGCCGCTACAATCCGCGATACCGCTGGAATCGTCAGGCCGCGCCAGAGCCCGACCTGTTCTTGGTACAGCGCGAGTTCGTCGGCGTTGCCGCTGCGAACTAGCACCACTGATTGGGTCGGTAGATGTAAACCGCGATACCACCGCCCTGGCGGGGGTCTGTCGTTGCGCGACCGTGAAGAGTCGAGCGCTACCGAGCCAATGCGTTGCCCTTCGAGCGCCTCACGCCAGCGGACAAGCGTCGGATTGTGGTCTCCTGCCGCGAACTCGCGATCGAGAATGCGTTTCGCCGCAGCATCATCGCCAGAGGCCAAGAGCGATCCGGTCAGCAACAGCGTAGCCGACGTCTTCTGCCCGGCGTCGCTCATGTTTAGACTCGCCAAGAGACGTTCGAGAACCTCCCCACGTAGAGCGTGATCGGCCCGCAGAATCTCGCAACCTAGGTAGAAGAGCCTTCTGCGTGCCGACTCTGGGAGCGTAATCAAGCTGAGGGGGTTGACGTCGAGTAGCAGTCCCACGCCGGCGCGAATCGTGTCGGTGTCGAGCGCGCGCTCGTGGCGGCGAGAGCCTTGAGCAATGACCTCGTGCAAGGCGCGTAGCGGGCGCACCATTCGAAACAGCACTTCGGGGAACCCCTCGAGAGAACGATCCAAGGCGTCGCGAAATGAAATGTCGTAGAGCAGGGTGAACAGGAACACAGGTAAATCCCGCTCCGAAAACACATCCACAATCAGCAGCACCAGCTGTCGAACCTGCGCTGCCGATAGCTCTTTGTAGTCAATCCGCTCAAGTACCTCGGTCAGCGCTGCACCGGCTTGCTGCTGCGACGAGGTTTGCTTCACGCATTCCAAGTAACGAAGGATGAAACTGATCTCGGGCGCAAATCGCAGCACCCCCTCCAACAGCTTCACCGCTTCGGGCGGGGGCAGCGTCTGCGAAACCGTGAGCACGCGGCTGCGCTCCACCTTCGCGAGCAGATGCTGGCACAGGCCGCGATGCGTCGGCTCCTTGACACCATTGAGCAATAGATCTTCCGCCGCGTTGACCCGAAGCTTCAACACCTGGCGGTGGTCGCGCAGGAACTTGAAGTGGACCTTTAGCTGCGCGATCTCTTTCGCGCTCAGTGGCTCTTCAACGGGCGTTGCTGTCTGCGGTAAGGTCTGTGCCCGAACCACGACCTGCTTCGGCGAGATTGGAGCTGCTTGCCTGTCTGGCCGCTTGCGCTGGTGATGATTGGGTCCTCGGCCGGAAGGCATCGACATGGTGCAATCACATCGCGAACGCCTCAAGCCGTCAAGGTTCAGTGCGCTCGACAGAGGGACGAGCGCTCCCCCTCACCCGCGCTTTGCCTTGCCGGGAACTCGACCGAGCTCGGCGAAGTAGGCTCGAAGAGCGCGCCCCGTATGCGACTTCGCAACGCGCGACACTGCCTCAGGAGTGCCCTCCGCAACGAGTTGCCCTCCTTCGGCGCCGCCGTCAGGGCCCAGATCAATCACATGGTCGGCAGACGCAATGACGTCGAGATCGTGCTCAATCAGGACGACCGTATTGCCAGCCTCGACCAGTCGATTAAGCACGTGGAGGAGCTTTGCTACGTCGTCGAAGTGGAGCCCTGTCGTGGGTTCGTCGAGCACGTAAAGCGTCTTACCCGTGTCGCGACGCGATAGTTCCCGACTCAACTTCACGCGTTGTGCCTCACCACCGGACAGGGTTGGCGCAGGTTGCCCCAGCTTGACGTATCCCAGACCAACGTCACACAGGGTGTTGAGCGTCGCGCGAATGGCTGGATGCGCCTCGAAGATCTCGCGAGCTCGTTCAATCGAGCTTTCGAGTACGTCGGCGATCGACAGGTCGCGATAGTGTACCGAAAGCGTCGAGGCGTCGTAGCGATGCCCGTGGCAGAGGTCACACGTGACGAACACGTCCGGCAGGAAGTGCATCTCGACGCGGCGGACGCCGTCGCCCTCGCAGCCCTCGCAACGCCCGCCTTTGACGTTGAAGCTGAAGCGCCCTGGACCGTAGCCAAGTGCCCGCGCCTCGGGCGTCATCGAGAACACTTCGCGGATGTCGTCGAACACCTTGGTGTACGTCGCGGGGTTCGAGCGCGGGGTGCGCCCAATCGGTGATTGATCGACCAAGATCACCTTATCAATCGCCTCCACGCCCTCGATATCGTCGTGTTGCCCGGAGCGGGCTTTTGCGCCGTTCAAACGGCGCGCAAGCTCCGGGTAAAGAATGTCGGACACAAGCGTGCTCTTGCCGGCACCGGATACCCCCGTGACCACGACGAGCAGACCCAAAGGAAACCGCACATCGAGCTGGCGTAGGTTGTTTTCACTGGCACCGCGCACCACAATCTCCCCCTTGGGCTGACGCGGTTCGGACACGATGCGCACGCGCTTCTTGCCTGCGAGGTACTGCCCCGTCAGGGTGTCGCTCGCCATGAGCTCTTTAGGGGTGCCCTCAAACACCACGTGCCCACCCAGGGTGCCCGCGCCAGGCCCGAAATCAATCACGTGATCGGCGGCCTCGATCGTGCCGCGCTCGTGCTCGACGACGATGACCGTGTTGTCTGCATCGCGCAGGCGACGCAAGGTCTCGACGAGTCGACCCATGTCACGCGGATGCAGACCAATCGAGGGCTCATCGAGAACGTACAGTACCCCGGAGAGCTCACTCCCCAGCTGCGCTGCTAGTCGAATACGCTGCGATTCGCCCCCGGACAAGGTGGTCGACGCCCGATCGAGCGAGAGGTATCCGAGCCCGACGGCGTTCATGAACTCGAGCCGGGAGCGGATTTCCTTGATGACCTCGGAGGCGATTTCGAGCTCGGAGCCCACCAGTTTCAGCTCGCCGAAGTACTGATACGCGCGGTGCACGGGCATGCGCATGATATCGACGATGCTCTGCTC
>JBLNFG010001160.1:0-4923 GCA_050263495.1 Myxococcales bacterium
CTTATGCGGCGCGACGCAAGGGACGTGGCGATGGCGTTTCCAATTCACGAACAGCCAGCAGGGCCTTCGCAACGCGGGCTGCGTTCAGTTCGAAGCCGTCTAGCTTCGCGACCTTTGTTCGAGTCACGAAGTGCCTAGGCGTGGAGAGTTCGATCGTTCGCATCGGACGGAGGCCAATCCGTCGAAGTGCATTCTCGAGCCCCACGGGCCGCCGGCTATCCTTCGAAATCCGTACCTCAATCTCTGCCGCGTGGTGCTCTGCGTCGAGCCGCACGATGATGTTTGATGTATTCATGCTTGCCATCCTGAGGGCTCCCAGTGACGGCTTCCCGGCAGATTTGTGACGTTCGTGTGATTCCTGGAGTGTTTCCAGAACGTAACTTCGACGGACCGGCGAGAGAATCAGAAACGACCAGGTCTCTAAAGCAGGGCACGATAGCCCACGAGCAGGGTGCCTGAACCCAGGTTCGTGTCGCCGGTAATGCGATGATCGAGCGGAGCCCACTGCAGCAACAGCTCTGCCAGCACGCCACCGGGACCAAGAGCCCATTCCACGCCCAAGGGGACGCCAAATCCAAGTCGCGTTGAACGTTCGTAACTCGTACCAAAGGCCTCGCCACTTGCCTTTCCTTCGGTCACGGTCTCGAGAAAGTAGATCCTAGGTCCAATGCCAACGTAGGGAGTCAGCTCTGCGACAACCTTCGTAAAACGGTAGGCAAAACTGGGCTGGAACACGAGCTGCTTCTGCCACACCTCATAGCTCCATTTTGTGGTTGGCACTCGCGGGTCAGTAGCTTCGCCGTCCGATTGGGGCACGGCGTAGCTCACGTCAAGGTAACCCACGAAGGAGCGCTTAGGTCCGAAAGCATAGCCCAGCTCCAGTGAGCCCAAGACATGAGCCGAAAGCTTCGAGAACGGGACGATCCCTCCAACTTTGCCAGCTACCACGAAGGCACCTCGGCTCGAGGTTGGGGAGTCTTCAGCGTGAGCGGCAGTGGTAGAAAGGCCGACCCCGACAGTGAGTGCGATCGCCGTCCATCGGAAATAGCGGAACATGGTCATCATGGCCTCCCTAGACTGCCTCACCAAACCACCAAATCAGTGCTGTTGATTGCTGCATTTCCTGTCGATTCGCCGCCCAGCAGGAAGATGAATGCGCTCTGTACCGCGGTGCCCGGCAAGTAGCGTTCGGCGCTCATGTTCAGTCCTTCGTTGTTCCAGGCGTTTTGTGAAAGTGCGGGAACTGGCGCGACGATCTCTGCGGCAGTCGCGTTAGACTTTGGATTGGGCGCTCGACCACCGAATGCGAATAGGCGCCCCGCGGCGGCTGCGGTTCCGTAGCCACTACGCTCGCTAGAGAAATCTCCCGGCGTGTCGCTGAAGGCCGAGAGTTCACCTCCCGCATTCACCAAAGCGGCTTCGACTGTGCCAATGCCGTTACCATTCGCTAACTCACCACCGCCGAGGTAGATCCATGTGTTCCCGGTGGTAACCAAGCTGGCTTGATCGTGATCGACCGTCCAAGCACCGGCGTGCCACCGGGCAGTGGTCGCGGCACTGGCTCCAGCCGCCCAAGCGCCAGCGACTGTTTGCCGCCCGTTGGCGAGCAACGAGATCGCCAGATGTTCGTAAGAGTTCAGTACTGTACCTCCGTTTGCTGCGGCTGAGCTCTTTCCAAGCAACGCGTAGAGGTGAGCTTGACTTGGGTTTGCGGGATCGAGTGCAACGGCCCCTGCGAGCCCGGCACGGGCCACGTTCAGAGCCGGTAAGGCCTGCCAAGTACTCGTGGATCCGAGGGGAAGGGGCGTCTCTGTACCCAGCGCAGCCGAACCGTCGTCAACGAACACGCGAAGGTTCGGACCCGCGATGGTTCCCAGTAACACCTCGTCTCGTCCCGCGACGCCATTGAGCGGCGTGCGGTACACTCGATATCCGGATATTCCCGAAAGCACCGTGCCCGTTGGATCCGCTGGCGGATTGAAGGACAGCTTCACGGAGATGTTACGTCCTGCAATGCTCGGGAGTTTGAGGATGAGCGTTTCCGAAGGCAGGGTCTCGCCGCCAAGATTCTGCGCATCGGTCGGGGCAATGACCGCGGCGACTCGATAGGCCACGGTACCTTGCGCGACTCCAGAGCCCGTACCCGGCAAACCGAAACAATCTGCCGTACCTCCCTCCAAACACAGATCCACATCGGCAAATTCCGGCACTTCCTCGGGTGATAGGACCAGAGCCCGTTCGCCAGATCCGAGCGCAGCGGTGCCGTCACTCGTGCCACCGAAAACGTAGATGTATCTGCCTAGTGTAGCGGTGGCGGCGTTGGCACGCGCAACCGCGAGAGGCGCGCGCGCATGCTGCCAAGCTCGCATCGTGCCGAACACGTCCACCTCACTCGATTCAATATCACTGCGAGAGGCAGTTCCAGCGCCGGAGTCTCCCCCAATCGCATAGACGAATCGTGAGGCACGCGTTGCTTTGACGGCTGCGGCCCCAAGCGCACGCCGCGCCTGTAGCATTGGGAGCCCCGCCCGCGGTGCGTTCAAATTGTAGGAGGAGTTGGTGACTCCAACTGCCGAGAAATCGCCGTAGGTCCCGTCGGAGTTCGTGATGCGAACGATGCAGACGCTACCCGCGGGCACCCCAGATCCGTCGAGCGTAACGTTCTGCGTGCAGTTATCGTTGGCGCAAGTCAGGACGCCCGAAGCGACCGCTGGACTCACCGGGGCGGCTCCCACGCTGCTCTGGCATCGCAGTGTGGCCGTCGATCCGACGAAGTTACGTCCACGAACCTCGAGCAGTTGACCCGTAGCCGCCACGAAAGACTGAGGGACGACGTTGTCGATCACGGGCGGGGCAACCACCGTTATGTTGACGGCCTTGTCGAGCGAGCCCACCTCCGTGCCTGTCGGGTTGACGACCACCAAATCGTAGTTGCCGGGGCGCGCGGTTGCTGGGATCACCGCCGTTAAGGTGCCTTCATCGAGTACCTTAACTCCACTCAACTGAATCGCGCTGTCGCCGGGTTGCGGGACGTCTGGCATCAGAAACACACGCGGCGTCGGCGCGAAAGCAGTTCCGCCGGTTCTCGAGATCGTTACGGCCGTACTCTTGCCAGATTGCGCGAAGCTCGGCTCGACCGCGCTCAAGGTGATCGAAAGCTGATCCGTAAGCACTAACCCGTCTGCTAGTACTGCTCGACACCCCGTCTCATCGCGAACCGCGATGTCATAAGCACCAGCCGCCAGCCCCGAGGCGGCGGTGGCCTGAATCCGGTTAGTCTTACCCGCTACCAAAGCGGCACTCGACAGTGGGGTTTCCGTCCCGTCGGGCGCGATTAGCGCCGCAGTGAATTGTCCTGAGACGGACGTCAGGTACACGGTCAACCGAGTAGAAAGCGCTGAGTAAGCGACGGGGGGATCTGAGTAGAAAGCAATTGGGCCTTCGGTACCAGTCACCGTTCGATGTGGTAGCGGTTCGTCACTGCAGGTATCTGGATTGATCACCACCACGTCGCATTGCTCTGCCGGAGCAATTCCTGCACCAAACGTAGCCAAGAGGCTCTCACTCGTTTGGAACGTCACGCTCGCAGCGACAACCGCTGGCTTCGTGCCGCAACGTAGCTCGACACTGGCGCCAGACTGGAAGTATCTACCTGCAATAGCCAGCGTGCTTCCGCCGGTGCAGATCGTCGAGGGATTGATCTGCGTCACCTCTGGCGGCGGATTCACCGTAAAGGTAACGGCTTCGGTGCTCGCACAAGCCGCTGGTGCCGGATTCGTCAGCACCACCGAGTAGACGCCTGGTGTTAAGGTGTCAGCGGGAATTTTGATCGAAGCCTTGCGACATTGCTGAGTCGCTTTGCTGCGTCCCGGTATTTCGCTGCACTCCTCGAGGCTGGCAACCGCGAAGTCAAAGGTCGTGCCGGTCGCCGAGGTGACTCTCACGTTGGGAACAGCCGCATCGATCTTAAGGAAGGTGCTCCCGGTGAGCACGAGCGTCTGTTCGGTTTGCGCGTCGCACAGAGACTTGGGATCCACGGCCGTGAGCTGAGGCGGTGGAACCACCGCGAGCGCACCGTTGATTTCGGCCTTCTTTTCGCCGTCCGGGTTAGTTACCAGAAGATCATAAATTCCAGGATCGATGGCGAGCCGCTCCGAGATCGCTACCGTCATCTGTTGGCTGGATTGCCAGCTCAGATCGGAGGCGTTCTTCTTTCCGGGTTCTCCCGCGAGCTCAATCACCTCGCCCGTGTTCTTTGCACCTTCGAGGGTTTGGCTCCCTGTTAAGGTAACTGCTGGTAAGACGAGCACAGGCCCGTCCTCGAGCGTCTTGGTTGCCATTGGCGCGAAGCCACTACCGGTAACCGCGACGGGTGTCGTCAGCTGAGCGTTGCACACGACGTCGGGCGCGACACCCTTCGTCGAGACATCGGGACTTTCGTCGTTGTGGGAACATCCCCAGCCGGCGGCAACGAACGTGAGCGAAAGGAATCGCAAAGAGTTGGCTCGACGCGACGACATTTGCAGCAGCCCTCCGCACCGGAACGACTTGTTGCCGGTGCCTCGCTGATAACGGTGCGCCGAGATTTTTTGATAACTGCCTTCGAGTCAGTATCGCGCAGCCGCTGATGCAGCGAGGTCGTCCCCGCTAAGTACCGGTTATTGCCTCCGATCGAGCAGGACTCGGGAAATAGTGCGCAGAGACCGCAACTCCCGTTCAGGTGTGCTTCCCCCCCGGGTCTCTTGCTGGCACGCATCAATTGATAACCGCATTGCGACGTGATTGCACCACCGCAACGCCGCATCAAGACGTCACGGTCTCCGTAGATCAACGGCCACGGATAGTGCCGACGAGCCGCTTCGAATGACCATTCCTACGGCTGCCTACTCGCATTCGTTCGGGCGCATGCTCCTCGTCGTAGGC
>JBLNFG010001161.1:0-8333 GCA_050263495.1 Myxococcales bacterium
TTCCGTGCCGTACATGACCATCGCGAGTGCCTGATACCGCGGTCGCTCAATTGCATTGAGTAGGGCATTGACGTCCTTCGTGCTAGGTACGACCGGTGGCTTGTACTGCGTGCGCGGCAGCTTGATGAAGCACACGCGCTCGTACTCGTGCTGCTCCCTCCACTCGATGCGCTCGCGCCACTCGCTCCAGCATGACCAGCCCGACTCATCGAGACGCCACCCGTAGCCACACCACCATGGCCTCCCGCTGGCGCGATTCCACCCGTGCCCCTGTTCAGGAGTGACCTGCCCCGCTGCTCCACGCACGTAAAACTATTGACGAAAGCGGCAGCCCCCGTCGGAAAGCTGTTCGGGGCCGTACCCACTTGTGCTCTTCTGCGAAGTGGCCGTTCAGTTTCGTTCGCCACTAGTCCAAATCCAATAGTCCATGACGCCAACTCTTGAAGAATACGAAAAGCTTCCCTTTGCCGTAGGGCAGAGCCCATTCAAGATCAAAGGTAACGCTTACCGCGGGCAG
The DNA here is from genome assembly GCA_050263495.1 of Myxococcales bacterium. Taxonomy (GTDB): domain Bacteria; phylum Myxococcota_A; class Polyangia; order Polyangiales; family Polyangiaceae; genus FEN-1139. Next base: position 518 of record JBLNFG010001161.1, read on the forward strand.
ATCGAATACACGAACGCGAACGTCAAGGGAGGGATGCGAGCGGCGCTCGACTCACTGAACGATTCTGCCCAGCGGGAGTTCTTCGCGCAGCCCTTCATGGCGTCGAGCTTCTACGACGTCTACCCGCTGGTTGTCATGGCGCATGTCAGCGCGCGGCTCAACGGCGTAACGTTTGCCGAACTTGTAAGGTTACGTACAGTAAAGCAAGCCGAGAAGGACCTCACGGGCGTCTATCACATGCTTCTAAGGCTCGTTTCGCCCGAGATCGTCGCCACCAGACTCCCGCAGCTGACCGCTCAATACTTCAACTTCGGAACCGGAAAGATTGCAAAACGGGAGCCTGGCTGGGTCGAAGCCGTGCGCTTCGGCGTACCGAGAGGGCTTGTCGACTGGTACGGCGTCGTCGGGCAATGCTACGTCACTCGCGCGCTGGAACTCAATGGCGCAAGGAACCCAAGAGCGCTTCTATCGCCGCCACGCAAGGAAGGCAAGGCACACGGCATGGACCTTTTCACCATGAGCTTCGAATATCGATGGGATCCGTAAAAACGGCGGTCAATCTCAGTAAGTGGCTCAGAATTGAGGGCTTCTCTCGATGTTACACATTGACTCAGCTGGCGCGAAGGTGCGGCCGGGCGCGTCGCGTCGAAGCGCCATCCTGCCTCGCGACGCACCGAGGAACGTGATTCTCGCGCACACCCGGGTATCCACGGCACGGTATCCTTCCGAACTGCCACACGTGCTCGGCTTCGTACACTTCCGTCGCTGCGTTGCTCGCGTCAACGCACCGTGTCGCGGCGCACGGACATCAAAACCGCCGAGCCCGTGGCGCCACCCTTGCGCCTCGTGAAGCTTTTCAACCGTGTGTTGATCATCGATGCACCAACGAGCGAGCTACAGCGATCACGATGGTTCAGCGCGGCTGGAAGATCCGCGACCGGAGCAACCGCGACATCCTCGGGAAGTAGGAGCTTTGTCATCGCTTTCATGGTGTTGTTCAACCGTAACGCTATCGCGATAATCAGGCGTTCGAGGACTATCCCTCACACCTTTCCTGACCGACGATCTTGGCTATTGGCATCGACAGACCAAGCGCCTGCGCCCACTAGCAGGAGAAACACCGAACAGAGCAGCATTGACCAATCGGTTCGTGCCTCGTGCGCCATAGCCAGAAACCCGTAGTGCTTCATCGGACGGAGTTCGAATCCCCAGAAGGATGTGCCGAGTAGGATCGGCAGTTTGGTCGAAATGAGCGCCACACACATGTCGATGATCAGAGGGATCGAAGCCAGTCGCGTGGCGAACCCCACTAGCACCAGCGCCCCGCACACAATCTCGATCACTCCCACGAACGGCCCCATTGCGGAAGCTGCGGGGATACCGATCTTTGCGAAGCGACCGGCGCCGAGTTCGCCGGGATACAAGAACTTCTGCAGACCTTCGAGAAAGAAGACCGTTCCCACCACCACTCGGATCAGCAGAGTCCAAGCCGGGGCATCAGTTCGCAGGATGTTTTGCATACCTCACCTTTACGCGCAGCGGCGACGCGCACGGAATTCGGGCCATCGGGGCCCAGCAGATGTGAGTTCATTATGCCAGGTCGAGGCTTTGAGGGCACGCGAGCCGGCGAGACAGGGAAATTGCCATGCCAAGCGTCCCCCAAGGCGCTGACAGCGGTGAGGGGTATCGCCTCTGCGCACCTCACCACAGTCATTGGTTCGATACCTTACGCTAGAGCGACGTTGGTGCCGCGACCAGCGGTCGGGAGAGACAGGCGTAGTAACATTTCGGGTTCTCGCAGCACTTGAGGACTATGAACGATGAACGCTTGAATGAGGCGACGGCACGCGCAACGTTCGTTGGTGGGCAAGGGTGCAAACCGTGAGCACACGGCGAACCTGGTTTGCGGCAGCCAATGGCTGGCAGCTGCTTCCACTGAGGCTGGTTATCGGCTATGGCTTTGCTGCGCACGGCTACGCTAAGCTCGCGCGAGGCCCCGCCAATTTCGCGGCCATTCTTGCCGCGATCGGCGTCCCACTACCCGAGCCCATGGCATGGTTGACCTCACTGGTCGAACTCGTGGGAGGCATTTTGCTGATTCTGGGGACGGCGGTCTCGCTGATTAGTCTGCCGCTCGCAGTCGTTATGCTAACCTTCCGCGGGAGGCTACGAGCGGTCTCTTCGCGGCACGCAACAAGCTGCACCTGATCGACGTCGAGGCCGCGGCACGGCGCATCACCTCGATGTGGTTCGACTGTTTGATCGTTTTCGTGGCAGTAAGCTCGCCGAGATGGACGCGTCGAGTCTGACACACATGGAGCAGAAGAAGATCCGATAGGTCTGGTCCACTCACCACCATCTCGGACTCGGTGGCATTGTGACGAAGACAGCCTGCTCGCCTGCACCATCGCCGGTGTGTGTCGCGAAATTGGCTGCCGCGAAGCCTGCTCCGCCGTCGGGACCAAGTATCTTGATTGTGGTCTCAACACTCGGTACGGCTACGACACGTGCCAGTGCACGAGCAACTGACACCCCCGGCCGAGGGTCGCCAGTGTGGCGGGGTATCCGGCAGATCAGGGCGTGCAAGAAGAAACTCGTATCTTCAAGGGCGCGCTGCCCTGGTGCGAAGCGGCACAGATCGAACGGACGAGACCATTCGATGCGCTAGGGGCCTAGCAGCCACTTACGCACCGATGGGGGATAAGGCTCAGTGGACGCGAGCGCCTGGGCCGGGGCGGACGTCTTCAGCAACGTGCGCTTGACGATGCGCTCGACCTCCTCCTCGCTATGCTTGGCGAAAAAGCTCTCCGCATCGAGCCGCAAGAACGTCAGCGACAGCGCGTCTTGCATGAGCTGCACGTCGGTATCGTGCCGCCTGTCTTGCTTGGTGACGATGCGCTTAACCTGCTCGGTCACCTCGGATGGCACTGCAAGAGAGGTCAGGATCGCGGCTGCCTCCTCCGCAGAGCGGCGCGCCGCGTCGATACGCCAAGCGAGATAGCCGTCGCGACCCGGCGGGAATGCGCTCCGAGCATACTCGAACCTTCTCAGATGCTGACAATGTGCCGCCAGACGCAGTGCTTCGGAAGGCGCATCCGTCAGACGTCCAATGTAGTCAGTCAACGACGCCGCTTCCGCCAAACTGTACGGAACCACTTCGCCCTCCCAAACGGTTCGACGCGGGTCTAGCGCCCCAATTGCAGAAAATCGGCGAACGGCTTCCTCAATGGTCGCGTTCATGAGTGTTGGTTTCGTCGTTGTTGTCAAGCCGTTGCCCTCACGGTTAGAGTCGGTAAATGGAACGTGCAGGAGACAGCGATTGTGTACGGGGCGCTAGCACAGGTTGCGAACTCCTGCGATTCGACGCCGCTAGGTCGCGCACGCGCATTATCGAGGTAGTTATGGCACGGAGGGGTCCAGGCCTCGCACTTGGGCGCTAAATGCGTTAGCCCTCGGGCGTGAGCTACGATCTTTCGAGCCGGGCCAAGCTGAACCGGTTTAGTCTCGAGCGCTTCTCTGATGACACCCTCTTCAGTCATATCGCACGCACGGTGTGCGAAGCCGAGTGCCTGCCACGAAAGGAGCTCTACGAGTCATGGGAATTTGCTCGCAGGGTCCGGCGTCGCTTGCGGGGAGGGCGCATCGTGGACCTGGCCTCGGGCCACGGGCTAATCGCGCTCATTCTCCTGCTACTCGATGACCATTCCCCGTGCGCCTTGGCCGTTGACCAGCGCATTCCCGCTAGCGCTGAAAAGCTACGTTCAGCATTCGAGGCACGCTGGCCACAGCTGAGCGGCAGAGTGTCTTTGGTCGAAGGCTCTCTGCAATCAACGCAAGTGAGCCACACCGATGTGATCGTCTCGGCTCACGCGTGCGGAGCATTGACGGATATCGTCCTCGACAAAGCAATTGGTGTACGAGCAAACGTTGCCGTCTTGCCCTGTTGCCAAGCCGAAGGCAAATGCGATGCCGGCGGACTGCTTGGGTGGGTTGACTCAGCATTGGCTATCGACGTTACTCGTGCGCAGCGACTGCGTGCGGCGGGCTACCGGGTGATCACGCAAACGATACCCGAATCAATCACGCCAAAGAATCGTCTGCTCATTGGGATTGCCGAAGAGGTCATGGCGCGATCCACGGGACCTCAAGTGACGTAGCTGAGCTCACGAGATTCGGGAATTCCGACGGCCGGTGAACGCCTCAAGAATGGTAAGAATGGTTGAGTCAACTACGGAACGTCTAGTCAGTTGGCGAGCCATTGGCTTCCTTGGCGGCGCTTGCGAAAGGAGCCTGGCCGTCTTACTGAATTGGGGCGTGGCAGGTCACCCATATACTGGGAGCAAACGAAACACTGCCGAGTGAGTGGCGATTGCGTGTGGGAAGGTCGACGGCCGTCGGCGTCAGCACAATCGCATCGAGACCGAAGAAGCTGTGGTGCCCTATGAGAACGTCTAATGCGTCGGTTACACCTTCAATGATTCCGCTTCCCAACGTCTGCAGGAGAATCCTCGCGAATGCCGTGAGTATTTGCGCCGCAGTGACGGTGCTTGTCGGGTGCGGAGATTTCGACAACGGACGGAGCGATATGGACTCCCACCAGGCGGTCTCGTCCGCGGAGGCCGCAATCGACTCGGGTTGCGTCATGCCAGACGGGCCGCGTACATTCGATCAAGTCAAAGGGCCTGCTTCGGCGCTCGACGGCAGCTGCGTCCCCGAGTTCAGTCAAGAACAGGCGAATACAAGCCTCTCGGCGCTTCGCGACACGCGCTTCAGCACACTGGCGGATCCACCCGGCTTCCCGCGCAGACTGCCGTGGCTCTTGGCGGACAACGGCTGCGAAGAGCGCGCACCGGCGGCGTTGTACCTCCTGCACGAATGGGGTTACCCGACGCCGTATTACGCGAGAGTCAAGGCCAAGCGTGGAAAAGCGCTGCACCCGAAGAGCCCCAACTACCCGACGCTCATCACTTGGAGCACGCATGTTGCGCCAGTCGTCCGAGTTGCGGGACAGCTCACGGTCCTAGACCCGGCCATTGAGCCCCGGCGACCGCTTTCAATCAACGAGTGGCTCGATTGGATTACGTACCAGATCACACTGGACGACGTGGACGTGGCGCTCTGCCGTGACTACCCGAAGGATGAGAATTGCTTCGCGGCGGCTCCGATCGAACCATACTTTCCCGTCGACACACTCTCCTTCCGCATGCCGGCGGAGTGGCGTCTTCAACAGATCCTCGGCCGTGATCCGCTGCTCGCCCTAGGCGATTGCCCACCTTGGTCCGAATGTGGTGTGCAGGACGAATCATCCGACGCGGGCAAACCTCCCGTGCTGAAGACGGTCATCTCCGCCGACAACGGTTCCCCGTACGTCTACCAGCCTGTGGTCGTCGTCGGCGACAACTTCGTGCCTGGATTGACGACTGTGCGATTTGTCGGTGAAGGCTTCGATGGTTTTGTAGCCACCGATTCTTGGAAGAGGCGGGTCGGAAGCATTGTGGATATGCTTCCATTCGGCCAATATCAGGTGACGGCTTACAACGGCAGTCTTGCGAGTGAGACCATCAGCGTGCACCTCGAGTGAGCAAGGGATCTGGTTGGATGCCAAGCCACCGTATCGGCGAGCACCGTCGAGGTGCGGGCGATCAACTTTGTCCATCGCCGCAGCCAAGACGAATGCTGGTCAAGGTCGCGTTCTGGGGCGCCGGTTACCAAACAGAACCCAGAACGGGTGTCGGATGCGAGGATCCCTGGAGGCGTCTAATCGGCTGATTCAGTCTTGCCTTGCTCGCAGCAATGGCCCACTCAAGAGCGCTTCCGTCCCCCCGCTTGGCGCGGCCGCCAATTGCAGCTTCCACCCATGGCCGTCCGCCACCTGTTTGGCGATAGCCAATCCAAGGCCGCGCCCACTGGGGGCACGGGTGCGAGCCGCATTGCCGCGGGCATAGCGAGTGAGCACCTCAGAGAGTTCGGCCTCTGGAATCCCTGGACCGTCATCGAGCACCCTCAAGTCAAACCGCTCTTTCGTGACGTCCAACACGATGGCTGCATGCCGATCGCGAAGGTTGTGGCGCACGGCGTTGAAGAGCAAATTGCCGAGTGCTTGTTCTACCATGGTGACATCTGCCTCGACCAAGGTCGGCGTGTCGGGTGTGGCAAAGTCCAAGGCTATGCCGGCTTCGGCCGCCACCGGGCGGATTCTGGCAGCACACCTGCGCACCACTTCATTGAGATCAATCGGGCTGCGGGACATCTGCGCATCTCCTGCGTCTAGCCTGGCTGAAAGGGCCAGGTTGTTGATGAGCGAGCCGATGTAATGCGTCTCATCGAGCGCGAAACCCAGCCGCTGACGTTCCGTGGGTGCTACGAGCGCAGGCAATTGGCGCAACGCGGAGAGATGTCCCATGAGTACCGTCAACGAGGTACTCACGTCATGAGTCGTATTCTCGAGAAACTCCCGCAGTGCGAGTTCCCGACGCTCTTGTCGCTTCAGACCTGCACGGATCTCACCTGCGGCTGCATCGAAGGCTCGCGACAACTCCGCCACCTCATCACGTCCCATCTCGGTGACTTCACCATGGTAGTCAGCCGCTGCCAAGGAGCAAACACGCGCCGTCAACCGTCGGAGTCTGCGAACGAGCGGCCCCACTGCGAGAGCAACCGCGCCTGCAGTCATCACCAGAAAGAGCAGCAGCGGAACCCAGAGCGGAGGCAAACCCGGGGGAGCCTTTCCGGCGAGCGCCGCGCTCCTGTGGCTGACGCGCCTCACCAGTATTACCGCGCAGGGTCCCTCGTCCCACGGCATGCGGACCAGCAATTGATCAAATTCGTAGCCACCACGAGTCACACGTTCTAGACCCCTGTTCGCTGCTGGGGTCACGTGAGGCGCCTGTGGGTTCGCTGACACGAGGGCCACATTGTACGCGAACAGCTGGAGCTCCATGGGTGCCGCCGCTGCATTGGCTGGGATGCGTGAGGGACTTGGTGCAAGGGGCAATGCGCGTCCGACGCTCCAAGCCGAGGGGTCAGACTCGCAACGCACCCGCTCGCCAGACTGCAGATACGTGAGCGCTACCTCTACCATGGCACTCTGTACAATACGAGCCCTAGTCAGTCGCTCGATGAGGACAACTGTCGCCAGCATGATGGTCGCAATGACAACCGCGGAGACGACCAGTCGAGCGCGAAGCTTCATGGGGTTTCGACCGATAGGCGATAGCCGATCCCCCAGACCGTCTCAATCAACCGCTCCGCTCCGAGTTTCTTGCGGAGCCGCGACACATGGGTATCGACAGAGCGCTCGCTGGCTTCACGCGTGGAATCGAGTACGTTTTCCGCGAACCAGTTGCGCGAGATAGCCGCTTCGGGCCGTCGCGCGAGCGCTAGAAGGATATCGAATTCGACCCGAGTGAGCTCAAGCAAGCGGCCCTCCAGGGTCGCACGTCGCAGATCGGGCTCGATGGTGAGCGGACCAACCCGTAGACTTCCGGCACGTTGCAGTGTGGGACGACGCAGTCGGGCCCGCGCTCGTTCAATCAATTCCTCAGGCCAAAATGGTTTAGTGAGGTAGTCGTCGGCGCCGAGCCGTAAGGCTCGAACACGGTCGTGTGCGGAGTTGCGCGCAGAGAGAACGAGCACGGGAACATCGGAACACGCGCGCAAGTCCTTCAACAAGTCCAATCCGTAAACCTCTGGCAACATTAGGTCCAGGATGACGAGTGCGTATGGTACCGAGCAACCCGGTGGCCAGCGTCGCCCTTCGCGCCACCACTCAGTCTCGAAGCCCGCATCACGCAAGTAGCCTTGTACCTGAATTCCC
>JBLNFG010001162.1:0-8306 GCA_050263495.1 Myxococcales bacterium
GTATTGCAGGCACGCCAATAACACGACACCTCATCCTCGGCACTGACGCTCGGGGCAGGCGGCGCAAGGGTCTACGTGAAAGACTGGGGTCCTTGCGGGCGACCTTCAGAACGAGACCACGGAAATCACGGAGCGCGAGGTAGCAGCGTTATCCGGTAGGGTTCCTCCAACGAGCGCCACCTCGCGGACCGGCAACTCTACCGGCGTTGCGTGAATCCGACGCTGACTCTCGGGAACCGCAATTGGAACGATGGTTTGGGATTGTGAAGCATATCGGTACAGAACCGTTTCGCCCGTCGCGATCTCGCCGACGATGATCGAGTCGGAAGTCAACTCATCGTAGAAGCTGCGAGCGGCATAGAGGTCGAGATTAAGATTGGGCATTGGGACCAAGGCGCATAGACCTGGCGCACAACTCAGATCGAGCTGTGCCGTAGCCGCGGCGGTCCCGTCTGGATTCCTGCCGCCCACGCGAAGTAAGTGCGTTGCATCTGTCATGACCAGAGCCGCACCGACAACCGGATCAGGCGGATAGGCTAGCGCCGTGAAGGTAGATTCTCCGGGACCAAGCCGCTCAACCCCTGGTCCAGTACTGCTACCGCCGGCAATAACGAGCCCTGGGCCAGCCTCGAACAGCGCCGCAGCTCCAGCGCGAGGTGTAGACAAGCTGATGACTGTCGGTGAAAGGTTCTGGTCCACAGACAAGACCGATGCCGTGGGGGAAGTGAGTCGGGTGCCTCCAATAAGCACGGCGCCCGAGTTGGCTGCGGGGAGAACCGTGCCCCCGGCCACATCTGCGAAGGAGCTTAGTGTTGCGGGAGCTGCGAACGCGTCCTGCGTCCCCAAGACTGTGTCGATCAGTGATGCCCAGCCGTCGGCAATGGCGATGGCATAGAAGCCACCGACGATAATTAGGTTCTTCCACTCGCAACTTGCCGTCGGGCAGTCGATATTCTGAAGCTTGAGATCTGCGTCGGAGTCGGAGAGCGCAGGAGTGACCTGTTGCCAATAGGCGAAACTGTAGCCATCAGTCTCGATCTGCTCGGCGGCCTTCATAGACCATACCCACAGCGCAGAACCGCCGTAGATTCCGACCTGGGGCGTTGCGCCGGGTGCAAAGTTGAGTCGTTCCGGTGCCGCGACAAGGCGGTCCCTCCGGGCGAGCAGCATCGGAATTTTGACCCCAAGCAGGCCGGATACTTCCTGGGAGAATGTTTCCCCGCCCAACACAGGCAGCCCATTCTCGTCTGAACCCGTCAGGCGGAACCGATAATTGCCACTCTTTCCCATGTCTATGGACTCTGGGAGGGAGGTGCCTTTGAAGACTTTGGTGGTCTTTCCGTCGGGTGAGACCCGATCGACGAGAACCGTGCTCACGCCTTGAAGCAACGCGCTGCCTTCCGAATTCAAGAAATAGACTTTTCCGCTCGGCACCTCCGGATCGGCGCAGCCTGCAACGAGCACTAAGAAGGAAAGGGCGAGGAAAGGCACGCGAGACATTGGGAGCAACCTTTACCCTAGGACAGCCAGTTGGGCCATTGTGTTAGCCGTTTGGTCGACGTGTGACGGCTCAATGGTGCTCGCTTGCCGCCGGGCCCTCTCGTTGGGCGCAACCGACGCTGGCGGCTGTCGGCTCGCGGGCAGAACTCTTGGGAAATCTCGTACTGTCGATCGCGCCCGCGGATGTTGACAGCAGGTCAGCGCCCCCGCTCGTCGCGATCCAATAAACATCCGTCATGTGGGCATCCCGCGGAGATACTTGCCAGACGATGCTAAGCGCTTCGCATTGTGCCCCGTCTCTACCGTTGCAGTCCCGACTTGCCGCCAGATGGCCTACGCCTGGCCCGCTCAATCTCGGGAGAGCCTGGAGCATTCCTGCTCAGGAGTTCGGCCTTCCGCGAGCTCACGATCATCGGCGCATGGCCGCTTGAGTACACGAATGCGCTCTACCCGGATCGGCCCGCTACGATCCAGATCGAAGACACAGCGGAGTCCCCGCCGCAGTGGATCGGCCTATTGCCTTATGATGCATTCCGTGCGCTCGAACGAGGAAACGAGATATCCGACCCTCGACCTCCATCCATGCTTCCGCGGTGCGAGTGGTGGCGTTACGGCGCAGTGGCTGTCATCCGCGACCGAGTTGAGATTTTGGGCGACGATCAGCGTGCTGTGAACCGTTTGGCTCGCCGCTTGAGCGCGGAGCATCACCCGGAGTCCGTACGTCTGCGCTACCTTGGGGCAAGCGAGTCGGAGCGCGTGCATGCCTCTCGGGTGTCGCGAGTTCTCGAGGCAATTTCGCGAGGCGAACTGTACCAGGTGAACCTCGCACGCACCTTTAATTTCAATGCCTGTGGCTCTCCGATTGGATTGTTTCAACGGCTTTTTCAACACTCAAAGGTTCCGTTTGGTTTTGCCATTGATGCGGGAAACGGCCGCGCTGTCGTTGGTGCATCTCCCGAACTCTGTCTCGAGATCTGTCCCGACGGGAGATTGCTTGCTCGTCCAATCAAGGGGACACGGCCCCGCGGGGACAGCGCCGCGGAAGACGCAGAACGGCTTCAGGAGTTGTGTACAGACCCGAAAGAACTAGCCGAACTGAACATGGTGATTGATCTCGTGCGCAACGACCTGGCGCGAGTCTCCGAGACAGGCACGGTCGCCGTAATCTCGAGCGGCGAGAGCGAAAGCTTTGAAGCTGTTCACCACCGCGTTGCGACAGTCTGCGCCCAAATGCGGCCCTCGGTGTCGACACCGGACGCGTTAAGGGCGTTTCTTCCGAGTGCAAGCGTGACAGGGGCTCCCAAGATTGCTGCGATGCAGATGATCGGGCAGCTTGAGACGAATCGCCGAGGTTTATACACTGGCGCTTTTGGCTGTGTCTGTTTTGACGGATCGGTGCGCCTGGCGATGGCGATCCGGACGCTCGTGGTCGATTCGACTGGGGCGGGTCAGTACCATTCGGGCGGCGGCATCGTGGCCGACAGCGACCCTGGACAAGAGGTTCAGGAAACGCGTTGGAAGGCCCACCAGTTGCTGTTCGCTAATGCGACCGCCGAGCAACCGCCACGCTCGGAAGGTCTGCCTAGCAGCCGGCCTCCTGCCAAAAACTGGGCCGATTGGATGGGGAGCGGTATCGAAGCATAGGAGCAACAAACACCAGCTCCGCAAATCCATCGCTTCGGAGCAGCGACGGTGCCCTCCTTAGGGGCCTAGCCGAGATTCTCATGCAACCAGCCAACTATCGCAACCTAGACGAGATTCGTGAGGAAGACGGGCGGAGCAATGGTTCGCGCTGGATTGCGATGGCACTTTTTGCGGTAGCTGGAACAGCGATTGCGGTTGCCACAATCGTCGGCACACGACGACCGGGGCCTGCTCAGCAGAGTCAAGTGGACCCGCTCGCCGAGCTGGCCGGAAAAGCCCGAGCGCGAGCCACATCGGAAAAGCCGGAGAACAATATAGGCTTTCCGGCGGTGTTGAGCGATCAGCAAAAACCAACGACGGCACTTGCCGCAGTGAAGGACGAAGACGGGCGCCTCATTGCGGCTCCTGCACCAGCTGCGTCCGTATCCGCACCGCCGCTTTCCGCCACTATCACGGGCACGCCGATCGCAGCGGGTGACCTTTTGCGAGCAACCAATGTCACCAATCAACCCCATGACGAGTTGACGCGGCTCGCAGTTGCCGCGGCGAAACCCGCCGCTGACGGCGAACTCGCGCCAGAAGGACGTGAGGGCGGCTTCCAGATCCAGGTTGCTAGCTTCAGGAGTGCTGAAGATGCCGACGCATTTGTTCTGGACCTACGGCGCCGCAACCACAAAGCGTATCGGCAGGCCGCCTATGTTCCAGATCGAGGACTCTGGCATCGGGTGAGGATTGGCCCGTTCAAGACCAAATACGAAGCTGTCAATTATCGAAACCAGCTCGAGCGCGCGGAGCGTATCGCAGGTTTTGTCATCGACCCGGATCGTCAGAAGAAAGCCGACGCGGATCGCGAGAGCGGTTTATCGAATCGTGAACGCAAGCGCGCGGAGAAAGCCGGCACGTGACGGAACTCGTGCGTTTTGGGATCGCGATGGAGCGAACACTGCTCGATCGCTTGGACAAGTTGATTGAGCAGCGAGGTCTCTCCAACCGCTCCGAAGCGATTCGTGACCTGGTGCGACGCGAACTCAATCAGGAGGCGTGGGCTCAGGGTGGTGTCGTCAGCGTAACCATCACCTTGGTATATGATCACCACGTGCGAGAACTGACCGAACGTCTTAATGAGATTCAGCACGACCACGGAGAGTTCATTATCAGTACTCTGCATGTTCATCTCGACCATCATCACTGCATGGAAGTGATTGCGGCGCGAGGACCGTCTGCACGACTGAGGGAAATGTCCGAGCGTCTTCTGGGTACCAAGGGAGTTCTGACCGGGGGCATTGTCGCGGTCGCTATTCCTGCACGCGTGCACCGAAGCTCCTAGGTCGGTCTCTATTCGTCGCGAGCAGCCCCAAAAAACGAGCGACCCGGAGTGGCAAAGGTCTACGGCATTGGAGCTTTCCACGGAGGTCAACGGTGCCCAGCGAAGCTGGGCATGCGCGGCGGCCAGTGAGTGAACATGGCTTTGGGGGTAGGTCGACCGAGCGTCGCGCGCGTCCGGGCGGATGGGGGCCTCACTACTTCGAGGCGCGCAGCGACGAGGCCGCGCGCCGCGGCCGGAGGATCTGGCTGCGCAGCAGACGGGAAACCTAGGACACGGGAAACCTAGCTAGGTTGCGAGTTTGCCGAGTGCGAGCCGGGCGTGTGGCGCGACCAGGCGCCAGGGATGTGCGGATCGCGCGAGCGGCACGTCGAATTTTGGTCCGAACGCTCCCCAGTCGTTCGCCGCGACGCACAAACAAAAAACTCTGGATTGTTCAGTTTGGGGATTTCTTACGGTCAAGCTGTTGTTGGGCGGAAGTGGCCACCGTGCCCGTCACGTTCTTGCTCTTTGCAAGTGTCCGCAAATCAGAATCTCGAAGGTGAGGAATGAGGCGCGCCACGAAGGTAAACGGTGTGCGCGGGTTGCTAACGAGGTTCAGCTTGACCTGGTAGTTGCGCGTGAAGTCCCGGTTGGAGGCAAAGATTCGGAGTACCTCATCCGAGACCGAGCGGCTTGCAGTCAGGCAAACTACCTCGCTCTCTTTGATTAGGGGACTCTTTGCCGCGGCCGAAGAAACCAAACGATTCGGATCTCGGACGAGCAAGAGGCGCTCTGCAGAGGTCCCCAAGGTTGCACATCGTATCCGTTGCGAGATCGTCATTTGCGCAATACGCGTGTGCAGTGGTAGGAACTTCTCCCGCAGCTTTTCTTCGCCTTCGTCATCGATTTCATGCGTATCTTCGCTCGAGAGGTCGAGTTCGGTTGAAGCCGCGATGGCGTCCGTTTCCGCGAACAGTTCATCGTCGAAGTTCCTCTCGTCGCTAGGCTCCGGGATTAACTCGTTCTGAATCGCTGACGCCGCTTCTTTGAATGCCGGAATCTTCAGCTCCAGGCCATTGCGAACAGCGAGATCGATGAGGCGGTCAGCCGTCGACATGCGGACCCGCTTGTTCAGGTAGAGCTTTTCGATCACCGTCGGGAACATCAGCATTCGCTGCTCGTTCGTCGCAATCAGCTCACCAATCCGCTCGTCTGCGCGCTCCGCTAACAGCTCGAGCGCGGATTGTCCGAGAGATTCCTGCCGCAGAAGGCGCTCCACGACATCGGCCTGGTCCGAAAAAGCTCCAGACAGTCGCTCTAGGACTGCAGCGTCCAAGTTCTGGGCGAGGGCTGCTTCGAGCACCGGCGGCGGGAGTTTGGCGAGCGTTTGTTTCGCCAAAGACGAGATGGTCTCGTCTGTTTGATCTGCCAAGAGTGCCACCACCGTTACGACGTCAGCGGGTTTGGCTCCTGGCAAGACTCCGCGCGCGGCCATTTGTCGCATGGGCATCGGCGCATCGGGCGAGAGCACTTTCTGCGCGATAGGGGGAAGCTGCCTGCTGTCAATCGGGCCGGACATGGGCGCCGATGATACCCGACCTTGAGCCACACGCCCGTCGCTGTGGCTCCCACTTGAATCAGGTGCTGGGTTTCCAGCCCGAATGGTGCCGCTCAAGTGCGACGCATTTCATTGGTAGACGGCGTTGCGGAGATCGGAGTTGGGGAATATTCTGTTGGCTCGGTCGGTTCGAATAGCCGTCGACCTGGAGCGAAAGCAAAGTGCTCGGGGGATTCGCAGACTAAGAGGCCTCATCATGGGAATCATCGATTTCGTCAAGGGTGGCGTGCAGAAGATGATGATCTTGCGTCCTGACTCGCAGAAGGACAAGGTCGTCTACAAACACCCTGATCAGACCTTTCCGTTCTGGAGTCAGCTGACCGTTGATTCCGATGAGGTGTGCCTGTTCTTCAAAGATGGGCAATATCGAGGCGTACTAGGGCCAGGTCGGCACACCCTCGATACCCAGAACATTCCTTTCCTCGGTGTGCTGGTGGACAAGTTCACCGGCGGAAATGTGTTTGTTAGCGAGCTCTTCTTCGTCACGACGAGTCCCATCTACGGCCAGGGATTCGGCGGCCCAATTGGCTCTATGCGCGATCCTGAGTTGGATATTCGGGTTAACCCGCGCGTGTTCGGAACGTATTCGTTCCGCGTTGTCGATCCTGTTCGGTTCGTGATCGAGTTCTGGCGTCAACGAGCAGGAGACCCGGAGAGCGCTCTGCAATGGGTGCGGGATCAGCTAGTAATGGGCGTCAAATCAACGCTGACGCGGCTCTTGAGAAGCGCAGAACTCACGATGATGGACCTCGGCGGGGCTGGCCCAGACGTGGCTAGAGCGATCGTTCAGAGCTGTCCGGATCTCACCAATATTGGTGTTCAAGTCCTCGAGATTGCCAAACTCAACATCAACCTCTCAGAGGAAGATCAAGCTCGAATCGACGAGTTTCAGGACCAAATCGTTCAGGCGAAGCTCGACACACGCAAAGCGCGACTTTCGATCGATCGAGCCGCCGCAGAGGCTCAAGCCAAGCAATTTGCCCTGGATCAAGACTTCGCCAACCGCGCTAGGTACATGAACCAGCTTGATATGGCTCGGTACCAGCAGTACGCCGCGGCCGAAGCCACGATGGGATTGGGCCAAGGTCTCGCCCAAGGAGGGGAGGGCGCGCCGGGGCTGGTCGGTGCGCAAATGGCCGCGGGAATGGGGCTTGGCGCGGGAATGATGATGGCTCACCCGCAACCGCCCATGCATGCGGGGTATTCTCATCCTTACCCGGGAGGGATGCCTCCCCAAGCACCCTATCCAATGGTCCAGCCTCAACCACCTGCCGCTGGGTATCCCGGTTGGGGGCCTGGCGCGCCCCAGCAGGCGGGTGCGCCGCTTCAACCGCAACCTCCACAGGCGGCGCCGGGGAGTTCAATGTGTCCGAAATGCGCGACCGCCAGCCCAGGTAGATTCTGCACAAATTGCGGCACGCAGCTGGTATGAGACCAAATCAGCCGCCGGGCCTGTGCGGCGCTGCGCTACGGTTTGCGCCCTGTCACAGCGCCTAGCCACTCCCGGTCAACGCCCTTTGGAATCGCCCGAAGCGCCGCACAGCGACTCTCGCCGCGTTGATTCGTCACGGCTGTGTCCAAGCTGTGGACAAGTGTTGCCGTCGGATGCGCAGTTCTGTCCCTTTGATGGTCAAGAACTAGTGGTCTACTCCGGGCAACGCTTCGCCGGCGCGGGTGAGCGACGTAGCCCATCGCGCTCTCAGGATTCGCTAATTGGATGCATCGTCGACGAACGCTACGAGGTGATCCAGCTCCTCGGCGAAGGCGGCATGGGTTCGGTGTATCGGGTGCGCCACCGGGTTCTCGGTCGTCAGTTTGCCCTCAAGGCTCTGCGAGCCGAATTTGCGCGAGACAAGGCTCTCGCTCAGCGATTCGTTCAAGAGGCGCGCGCGGCTGCCGCGATCAGCAATCCTCACGTCGTCTCGATCACGGACTTTGGCATGCTCGACCAAGGCCAACCCTACTTCGTCATGGAGCTGCTCGAGGGGTTGACTCTGAGTTCCGTGATGCGTGAGCGCGGAGCGCTTCAGCCTGAATTCGTGGTGGGCGTGGCGCGAGCTGTTGCAAGCGCTTTGGCCGCCGCGCACGAGGTGGGCGTGATCCATCGGGACCTCAAACCCGACAACATCATCTTGCTGGGTGATGCGACTGCGCCAATGTCGCTAAAGGTTCTGGATTTCGGCCTCGCCAAGCTGCTTGGCGCGAACCGAGTGACCCGTGATGACGTGGTTTACGGCA
>JBLNFG010001163.1:0-2514 GCA_050263495.1 Myxococcales bacterium
GGCCATCATTGCCAGCATTGTTACCAGTAGCTTGGCAAATACCGAGTCGCGGAGTCGGCGCGAGCGGCCCGGGGCCTCCGTCATTCACGAACCTGCTGAGTTGGCGCGCTAATCATCCCGCTCTCCGATGAATACATAGCCTCTTCCCCAGACTGTCTTAATGTATCGTGGTTCCTTCGGATCGTCTTCGAGCTTGTGTCGAAGTCGACTCACCAGCACGTCGATCGAACGATCGAAGCTGTCGCCATCTACCCCGCGCGTAGCCTCCATCATCTGCTCACGTGATAGGACTCTCCCGCGAGCCTTGACGAGTAGTTCGAGTAGAGCAAATTCTGCAGTTGTCAGCAGCAGATTTTCGCCGCGCAACGCGGCGGTCAAGGAGGCAAAGTTCAGCTCCAGCTCGCCGAGGCGCAAGAGGTCTGCTGCGGGTTTGGCGGCGGCTCGGCGCAGGATCGCGGAGATTCGAGCCACGAGCTCGCGTGGCTCGAACGGCTTTCCTAGGTAATCGTCCGCGCCTAGCTCCAGCCCGAGAATGCGATCCATTACGTCGCCTCGAGCGGTCAACATCAAGATAGGAACGTGGCTATTCTCGCGGATTTTGCGGCACAGCGCGAAACCGTCCAGTTCCGGGAGCATCACGTCCAAAACCACGACGTCAGGGGTGAGTGACTTCAGTGCGCGCAGCCCCTGCACCGGGTGCGTTGCCGAGCTCACCTTGAACCCAAACTGCCCCAGATATTCCGTGAGCAATGTGTTCAGTTCGTCATCGTCATCGATGATCAGCACGGAACCGTTCTTTAATGGAGGCATCGATGTGGCCAACATATCACTCCTTGGCGAAAGCCTGAATCGGGGGGATGCGCGCCGCCTGTAGCGCCGGAAGGACCCCAGCGATCACTCCAACGAGACACGCTACGCCGAGGGAAATCGCGAGCGTTTCCAGTGAGAATTGGATGCGCCAGTCGGTCCAGCGTCCCACTGCCCAGGCGCCCATGACACCCAGCAAGACACCCATCGCGCCGCCGCCAAGCGCAATCATCATCGACTCCGTAAAGAATTGAATCCCGATATCCACTGAACGGGCCCCGACAGCGATGCGCAGGGCTATCTCGGACGTCCTTTCTTGCACGGAGAGCAACATTATCCCAGCCACTCCCGCCCCCCCAATCAGAATGGCGACTAGGGCCAGAACATTGGTGGCCGAGCCGAGGGAACTCACGAGCGCATCGCGCAATTTGAACGCGCTCTGTTTGTTCTGGATCGAGAAATCGTCAGACAAGCCGCGTTGATCAAGTCGGTGCGACTGCCGTAGTGCCTTTCGGAGCTCCAACTCTGTCAAAGCCAGATCGCTTTGCCGAGCAGTCGAGCCAAAGCCCCGCGTGAATATCTGCTTGACCTTCGTCAATAGCGGCAGTCGCACTGCGCCGTGAGCCTCGCGCGCGGGCGCTTCGTGCGAGCTGCCACGAGCAGCAGCCCCAGCGCTCGAAATGTCGGCCGTGCTATCGTGCCCGTTCGCAGCAGGAGGATCCAGCGACGGTTGCTGCTCGAGGATCGACTGCGACCGGGCGCGGACGTAGATGAAACTGAGAGCGCGCCGATCATAAATGCGCCGCAGAGCCGTTCGCACGGGCACCAGAACCTGATTGTCGTTGTCGGAGCCGTCTGCGGCACTGCCCTTGGCGCGCAAGACTCCGATCACCGCGAAAGGCACACCGCGAATGCGGACGGGTTCGCCTACCCCATCACCATCGGGAAAAAGGCGTTCCGCGACGAGTGCTCCAAGCACGGCTACTCTCGCCGCACTCAGACCCTCATCGCCGCTCCAGAGGCGTCCGTGCCCGACGGCGTAGTCTTTGATTTGGAGCAGCTCGGGCGTGGTTCCAAGCACTTTGGTCATGGTCGTGCCTGTACTCGAACGAAGCTTCAGCTGGCCGTCGACCACGGGCGCGGTTGCCCTTACGGAATTCAGTTGTTCGATGGCCGCACAGTCCTCCAGCCTCAGCGTCGTAACTGTGCCTGTCACCTTCCGTCGCGCGGCTAGCACAGGGGCGTTAACTGGGCGGACCAGCAACACCTGAGTTCCCGAGCGGTCCACGCCGCGCAAGAGCTCTGCGCTGGCGCCGTTCCCGAGTACGCTCACTACGAACAAGAGGGCCACCCCAATTGCCACTCCCGCCGCCGCTAGCGACGTGCGCGCGCGATGCGCCAGAAGGATCCGATACGCGCCGACCAGAGCCATGGCGGAGCGCTCCAGTCGGCGCGCTGGATTCATCGCAATGCTTCCACGGGTTCGAGTCGGGCAGCTCGACGCGCCGGCAGCACTCCCGCCAATAGACCAAACAAGCTCGACAAAGCGAGGCCCAACACGGCTGCTTTCCACGAAATAACATTGCCCAACGCCAGTCGCTCGGCGATCCAGTTCGAGCCGAGTGAGCCAATCAAAACCCCAAGAAGCCCGCCAAGCACAGAGGTGAGTGTGGCCTCGCCGGCAAACTGCCAAGCGATGTCCCGTGC
>JBLNFG010001164.1:0-18335 GCA_050263495.1 Myxococcales bacterium
GTGACGACCATGGCAAGAAGGGCAGCAGTGCAACCCCGCAGTGCGACGGTGACGACCATGGCAAGAAGGGCAGCAGTGCAACCCCGCAATGCGGCGGCGATGACGTTAAGAAGGGCAGTTCGCTAAACTGACGCGTTCGCGTTGGGGCATTGAGTGCAGTCGTCTTAGTAAGCCGGTGACAGCCGGATGGCACCGATTGGAGCTTTTCGACGAGGCCGTTCGCTTAGCGAGCAGCGTTGGTAAGGTCGCCCCGAAGCAACGAGGTGCGTAGGGACTTGCAGCGGACGGTGGGTTGCCTAATTTCGAGGAAATCGCGCCCCTAGGGCGGTGCGACCTTCCAGCTCCGTCCTACCAGCGGCAACACGGGGCTGGAAGGCTCATTGCGCACTAGATGATCGTGATCACCGCGCAGTGACCCGCGACGCACTGCGGAACCAGATTGCGTGGCGGAAGGCTGGCGCACGGAGCACAGTTCGAAGAGGCGGTGCAGCGATCCTGACCCACGGCGGCATTGACGTTCACTGCAACCCAGGGTTCTGCCGAGCAGTCTTCACAGCAGTCTAGCCCTCGCCTGAGGCGGCAATCTGTATCCACGGTACAGGCAGATTCTGGCTGTTCACGCACATCGAAGATCTGGCATTCGCCGACTACGCACGTCGCGCTGAAGCTCGGGGCCGTCAGTGCGCCAGTGAATGTTTGACACGGGCCGCACGCAACGTCCTCGGCGCACGTGTTGACTTCGGTGTAACGCGTGTTCACCGCAGTGAAGTCGGCCTTACTGTGGGGCTCGCAAGAGGCGCAACAACCAAGGTCACGAGGAACACAATCTGCCGATTGGCTACAACGGGTGAGCCCGCCCGGATCGCACTGATTGATGCAAGCCTGGAGTTCCGCGAATGCTCCGGCCGCGCACTCGTCGCGACGAACTCGTTCGCATCGATTCGTTGCTGGATTGAACACGAACATCCATCCAGTGGACGGCGACGTCGTCGGGACGCAGCCCGCAATTCTGGTCGGCAGCTGGCATGCAGCACCGCCGGACGGGTATCCGCCGGTGGCGTCAGCCGCGGTTGTTCTAGAGGTGTCTCCGCCAGTGTGCCATGTCGTCGCGTTGGAATTGGCGGAGGTATTCCCGCCAATGTTGGTCGGGATGCCTGAACTGATTCCCTCGGAATTGGCGGAGGTATTCCCGCCAATGTTGGTCGGAATCCCCGAACTCGTCCCTTCGGAATTGGCCGAAGTATTGCCGCCTGAGGCAGACTGAATCACCGTGCCGTATTGTTGGCTACCGGAAGTAGTGGTCGCCCCCACGCCGTTGCGGGGATTGAAATCCAACGGGCGGGTGTCACTGCCGCACGCGGCCAGTGACATGGTGGTGAGCAGTGTTAAAGCAAAAGTTCGCAACATGGCGCTCTCCTTGTTTCGTGGAATGCTCTGCGTTGTTGATCGACACCGCAACCGGACACGGCTGATTGGTGCCGTTTCCGCTCCGCCCAGGAAGGACTCATGCGGGTCTTTGGGGGTGGTCGCTGCGCGCAACGCGATTCAGGCACTCCCAACTCACTTTCGATCTCGATTGGCGGACTTGTCGAGCGTGGAACGGGCGCTTGCGAGTTCTTGTGACGCCTGTTCGGCAAGTGGGGAATCGGGATAACGAGTTAGCAGCTCCTCCAGTAGTTCCGCTGCTTGTCGAACTTGCCCAGCGCGCTGCGCCGCAATGGCGGCGGCGAATAGCCGATTCTGTGCGTCAAGCGACGACTGCTCAACGGCAGCGTTCGACGCCAGAGCGGAGCCTTCCCGCGCGTGCTCGGACGAAACGGAGCCGTCCAGGGGCTGTTCTGGGCGATTGGGCTCGCTGGTGTCACTACGCGGTGATGACACGCCTTTCGCGGGCTCGGTCGTCGTGGGCGTGGCCGCTCTGCTTGGCATTCCATGCCATGAATTCGATTTCGGAATTGTGCTTGAGGCTTCCGGCGCAGGTGCGGGGAGGGGCGGAGCTGGCGTGCATGCTACGCCGTCCGACGACCACTGTCTTCCAGCTGAGAGTGGGGCGCGACCCTGGTTTGTGACTATGGCCACCGTCCCTTGCTGGACGCCCACGCAGGTTCGCGCGGCGCGCGCATTGGTGACCGGCATTACCGAGACCCAGAAGCGCGTACCGACCACGACCACTCTAGCCGAGGGAGTGGTAACGACCAATTCCTGGTGTGGTCCGAGCTTTGGGACGCTCAGGCTCACTGTTCCACGTTTGAGCGTCAGCGTGTGCTTGTGTGATACCTCCGCCACAACCAGCTGGCTTGCTGGCGATAGCTGCACCCGCGCACCGTTTGAGAGCACCAGCGCGGCAGCCCCGGAAGCTCCTGAGGTGATCGACTCCTCTGCTTCAACGGTAGTGCCAACGAGGCCCGGATGCTCGAGGCCACGGCGGTTACTCACCTGGACTTCGCCCGAGACTGCGGCGATGATCGGCGCAGCCAGCCTATGCTCGGACTCCTGCGTCCCGGGGTGCATCGCTCCAAACGTCCAAACTGCAACGTACCCGGCAGCGACCGCCGTTGAGCCTAACATGGCAACAGAAATCACGCGCCGGTACAACCGACGTCGCGGTGCCGCACGGACCAATCCCTGCATAGCACGCACCACGCGTTCGCGATCGGAGTGGACGCGCACCACCTTCGGCTCGGCTTGGATCAGCTTCAGCGGCCTCAAGAGTAGAACCGCGCGATCATCGGGTTGCTTCATGGTGCCTCCTTCGACTGGTAGGGCTCGTCTACCCCGGGCTCGAGCTGACGGTGACGCTCCAAGAACTGCGCGCGACCGCGAACCAACCGCGACTGTACCGCGGCAATCGAGGAGCCCAGCATCAGGCTGATCGCCGCAAGACTGTGCCCCTCCACGTCATGGAGATAGACAATTAACGCCCGCTCAGGGCGGAGCGAGCTCAACGCTCGTCGGACTTGGTCGAGCTCAGCTTGCGCGTCGACCTGGTCTTGCCAGTTTGCGGCTGCCATATGCTCGAGATCCAGCGGCTCGTCGACGAGCATGCGCCGTTGACGGCAGCGCCGACGAAGCTCGTTGAATGCTGCACGGGCCGTAAGCGCAGCGGCCCACGTATTCAGGTTACATTCGCCTGCAAAACGATCGAGCAGTAGCGTCTTGACGATCTGTTCGAAGCTCTGCTGGATCAGATCGTCGTGATCAGCCTCACGTCGGCCCAGGATTCGTCGCAATGTTCGATCCACAACCGGCAATAAGCGGTCATAGAGTTCTGAGGCACACTCCCCTTTGCCTGCGCGCAGGGCCTCGATGATCTCCTCATCGGTGCGCGGCTCGCCAGCTTTTAGCCGCACGGGCCTTAACCCCGAGGACGCGGGCCGACTCGCGGTGGCTGACTGGTTCACCTCAGACTTCATGGTCGATCCCCCGGAGTTGGACCCAGGGTCGCGTCTCGCCTAAACAAGGTCGGGGGGACCAGGAAGGAAAGCGCGGCGGCTGATGCTCGGCCACTCGGACGCAGTAGATTCGCCTGCAGATGTCGAAGTGCTGCCCAGCCATGGTGCTGTGGTCGCGAGCGCGATCAGAAAACAGGCAGCCCCCCTCGGAATATGCGGAGTTTTAGTCCGAGCAGGAACAGCGGCGCGATCTCCGGATTCCTCGCCACCTCAGCGCCGCCGATTCTGACCGGCTGCCCCGGCGTGGGAGAGACATCGACCATCGCAGACAGATCAAGACCTTGGACTAGCGCAGTCTCCAGTCCCAGGCCCGCATCCACGGACCAGTAGCCGCGAACGAGGGTCTGTCCGTTGAAGTTCAGATTGAGCTCCTCACGGTAGGCAAGAACATGGAGCCGCAGCCCGATAGTTTCGCCGAAAGGGCGTAACACCAAGGACGGCCCCAAGCCCATGCTGAACCAGCCTCCGCGCACTCCTGCCACGTCGCCTACGATACGCGACAGCCGCGCGCAGCCTAAGACGCCAATGCCCTTCCACAGGGACGCCCCAACCTCGAACCATGCTCCAGCACGAATGCGGTCGCCAGCGTTTCGCTGTGCGTCGAGTGCTGCACCGGCCAAACCTCCGAGCCCTACCCAAACCACGGCTTGAGCCTGGCCCGACGCGGTCGGCTGGCCTCGGCGTCCAGTCGAACTCTCATCGGTCGGAGGCTGGGGAACGGTTCGTCGCGGATCTGGAGGTGGGCGCACCGGCACCAAAGGTTGACGCGGAGCGGTAGCGCCGCGCGCGGAACGGAGCTCGCGCGCCGATTCTGCCTTCTCGTTGCGATCTTCTGTTGGTTTGGGCGGCGCGATCAGCGCTGCGGTGCGAGGTTCGGCTCGGTGCTCCCGCAGCAGGGCGCCAACAAGCAACCCAACGGCTTGCCACCGAGCCTCTGGCAAATCGACGGCCTGGAAATCAACCGTGCGTTGAATCTTTGCTCGAGGTTGCTCGATTTCGATCCTTGCGCGCAACGGCGTGTCCCACACGACTCGGGCGATTGCAGCCGCATAGGGGGACCCTGCACAGTACTCCGGGGTCACGATCTGGGTGCATGCTGCATACAGTGCTTGAACACTCGCTTGTTCAGGCGACCCAGCATCTACGAAGACCGGAATCATACCCGGCCAGGGTAACCCGTCCGCTCGCGGTCGGCACCCCGTTCGACAATGGCCGCGCCACCGCGCGCTATGAGGCACACGGCTCAGTGCTGCGAAAGCCAACTAGACCGCGGTTCACCGCGCGATGGCTCATGGCCACTGCGGGAAGCTAATTCCCCGCAGGGCTCGTTGTGCCGCTACCTAGATTGGGACGCACCCTTGCTTCCGTTAGCAGCGGGTAGTGCGCCGTTTCGCCCTGTGCGCGATCTGACTCAGGACACCGCGCGTGGGGCTGAGCGAGCAAGTCGACGATACTCCGACGGGGTCATCCCCTTGAAGCGGAAGAAGCGCCGGTTGAAGTTGGCGAGGTTATGAAAACCGCTCATTCTCGCAATTTCCGCAATGCCGTGTTGATTGTCGAGCAAGAGCTGGCAGGCGCGTTTGATGCGCAACTCTGCAACATAGGTGACGAAGGTCTTGCCCAGATTGCGGCTGAAGAATCGACTAAACCCTGCGGTGGAGAGACCAGCCATCTTGGCTACTTCACGCTGGGACATCTCGCGCTCGAGATTTTGGTCGATATAGGCAAGCACTTTCTCGATAATCCCATGGGATTGGGGCGACGCCGGTCCGGGGTGCGTGCCGAGCCCCAGCACGACCTGTAGGTCCTTTTGCGTCATATCCGAGAGGATGTGCAGCAGCACACCCACGCGATCGAGGTTCTTTTGCGTGGGGTGAAACATGGTGCGCAGCCGTTCGATGCTGCGGTTTCGCACCTGCTCAGAGAAGCACAGCCCTTGCTGTGCCCGCTCGAACAGCTCGCGCAATGGGCGCCCAAGCGGTCGCTCGAGAAAGTCCGTGCCAAAGAGGTCTTCTGGGAACTGAACGACGAGTGCGCGCACGGATTGTCCAAACCGTCGATCCGATTGCCAACAGTGGGGCGTGTTCGCGCCGACCAAAACCAAATCGCCCGGCTCGAACGACTGAATCGAGTCACCCACGTAGCGTTGACCGCGCCCCTGAACGATTAGGGTTAGCTCTACCTCCGGATGGTAGTGCATCGGATAAGTGAAGGAGTCTGCTCGCACATCGAGCAGGGTCAGCGGGCAAGCAGGGTCCGATGGCACGACCTCAAGCGTGGTACGGGGTCGCCGATTGAATACACCCGAAGGGGCGCCGGATTCGAGGGGAGTAGCGACTGCTAAGTGGGTCATGTTAGCTCTTGGATCGACCGCGCCGTGCGGAAGAGATTTGGATTTGGGCGGCGCTGATTCGACATCCATCCACATGGAAGGAGCTTGACCCTTTTGATCACTTTTCGTACCGGCCGAGACAGAAACGCACGAGTCAGCTGCTTGAGTTGGTGCGAGATGCAGGGGCCTTGGCACAATCTGGTACGTATTTGCCATCTTCGCTCACGTCAATTGCGCATCTATGATTGTTCCAACGCCGTGTTTCGGACCTAGTCCAGATGGCTCACAGGAACGTGAACGGTGCGTGCCGCGAGCGAAAAAGGTAATCGCGCAGGTCGCTCGGCCACGTCTGCTGCTGTTGTAGAGCTCCGGAGTCGGCCGACAAGTTCTGGAGCATATCCGGCTGAATCTGATGCTGGACCCGGGGTCGAGCTTCGCCGGGGGTTTTTTCTCGAGAACCTGCTAAATGGCGCCCCCCATGGCATCCATTCAGGTCAACGACGTTACGAAGATCTACGGTCAGAAAAAGCTGTTTCGGGAGGTGACCGTTACCTTCGGGGCTGGACGCAGATACGGTATCACGGGACCGAATGGCGCAGGCAAATCCACGTTTCTAAAGATCCTCTCTGGCGAGCTCGAGGCTGATACGGGGAGCGTCTCTCGGCCGGAACGGACCAGCGTCCTCAAGCAGGACCAGTTCGGATTCGAATCCTGGCGCGTACTCGACGTCGTCATTATGGGCAATGCTCGGCTCTGGGCGACACTCGAAGAGAAGGCGGCCTTGCTCACCAAGACCGACCTGACGGAAGCCGAAGGAAACCTGCTTGGCGAACTCGAATGCGTCATCGCCGAGGAGCAAGGCTACTCAGCTGAGTCCGACGCCGCGGAACTCTTGAATGGGCTTGGTATCGAGGAGTCAGATCACGAGCGGTGCATGAGCGAGCTGCCCGGTGGCAGAAAGCTGCGAGTCCTGCTGGCGCAGGCTCTGTTCGGCTCCCCTGATGCACTGCTGCTCGACGAGCCGACGAACAACCTGGACATCGACAGCATTCGCTGGCTGGAGCGCTTTCTATCGAACTATCGCGGCGTGTTACTCACGGTCTCGCACGATCGGCACTTCCTCAACGAAATCTGCACGCACATCGCAGACATCGACTACGAGACGATCATCACCTACCCGGGCGGTTATGACGACATGGTGCGTGCCAAGGGCCAGATCCGCGGCAAGGTGGAGCAGCAAAACTCCGAGCGCCAGAAGAAGATCGAGCAACTTCAGGACTTCGTGGCGCGTTTCGGTGCTGGCACGCGGGCGTCGCAGGTGCAGAGCCGCAAGCGTCAGATCGATCGGCTCACCCTGACGGACCTGAAGCGGTCGAACATTGAGCGTCCATTCATCCAATTCACGGTCAAGAAGCCGTCAAGCAAACAGACGTTGGTCATCGAGGGACTGACCAAACGTTGGCCCGAGTGCAACGTGTGCGAGGACTTCCGCGCCACCATTACGAAGGGCGAGAAAATAGCCATTATTGGCCGTACCGGCGTTGGAAAGACCACGCTGTGCAAGATGCTCATGGAAGAGCTTCGACCCGACGCGGGCAGTATCGAGTGGGGAACGCAGACCTCGATTGGGTACCTCGCGCAGGATCATCGGGACGGCATCGAGAGCGGCACCGACATCACCTCTTGGCTGCATGGGTTCGATCCCAACGCGAGTCTTCAAGACGTTCGGGGATTGCTCGGGCGAATGTTGTTCAAGGGCGAGGAAGGCACCAAACCAACCGACGCTCTCTCGGGTGGCGAAGCGGTCCGATTGATCTTCTCGAAGCTCATGCTGATGAAGGACAACGTCCTTATCCTCGACGAGCCCACCAACCACCTCGATTTGGAGTCGATTGTGGCTTTGGGGGATGCCCTCGAAAAGTACGAAGGAACGGCCTTCGTGGTGACGCACGACCGTGATTTGGTGACCACCTTTGCCACGCGAATCTTTGCGTTCACGGAGGAAGGGCTCGTCGACTGGCAGGGCAGTTACGATGACTTCGTTGAGCGTGGCGGCGGGTTATCTGCGTCGACCGGGTCGAAGAGCGTCGCACCCAAGTCGTCGCGTGACAGCAAGGCGCCCGCGGGGAATTTCGTCGTCCAACTCGGTTAATCAGGGTGCGACAGCAAGGCGCCTGCACGACGCTCCGCGCACGCAAGCGGAAGTGGTTCGGTAGGGCGCCTCCAACTGCGCGCCTGTCGCGCATCCTTGGCCACCCCCTTCATCGTGCGGCCCAAGAATAGGCTGTGCCTTGACCCGAGCGACGCCGAGAGCCGAAGCGGTTCCGTGTCGCACCGAGAGCCGAAGCGGTTCCGTGTCGCACCGAGAGCCGAAGGGATCTAACGGCCATTTGGCGCGAGGCGCACAGCACAGTTGACGGCTGAATGGCCTCCGAGGAATGCTAGCCTCGCATGTCGATTCGAAACGCTGTCTATTTCGGGGCTCTTCTGGTGTGTTTGGGTTGTGGCGGCAAAGCCAAGCCCCCGGAGTCAGCTTCTGGAGACCACACCACCAAGTCTGGGGCAGATGCTGCTCGAGCTGAACCGGGTGACGGCGACGCCGAACCGGCGCACGGTGAGGGGAGCGCTAAGGTGCCGGTGGAATGTGCGCTCAAGGACCCGTGCCGGCCACCAGCGAGTTGGGTCGATGAACTCTGCCATAAGGTGCGACCCGGATTTGGCGTGTACATGTTCCAGAAGTCGCTGCCCTGGGAGAAGCGCTATTTGACGCGTAAGACCGAAGCCGTAAACGCCTCCGGTGGCCAAACCAGCGAAGGATGGTTGGCATTCGACGAGGAGGTGCTCATCCTCAAGTTGCGCAAGGCTCCAGCGGGCGGCATGCAGGTATCTGGCGCTGGTGAATCGTACGACGCGTTACGTTGGGACGGCTCTTGCGTGACACTCTCGGGCGAGGAGGTAACGGCGACGGTTCCTCCAGCGCCCAAAGCCGCGTTCATTACCTGGCGCTTCCTCGACGACAATATCCAGGAAGCACTCAAAGAAGACGAGAAGATCCGGGAAGTGTATCGGGAACGCAGCAAAGAGTGTAAGGGACAGAACCAGGGCGAAGTCAGCAAGGGTTGTGAGAAAGCCGACAAGCAGCTGAGCGCGTTGGTGGTGGAATGGGTTCGTCGCGGCGGCAAGGTGCCGACGCCCACCAACCTGCCAGAGTGAGCGCTCGACATTTCGCTCACTGAACTCAGGCCAGGAATGGTCAGGAAATACCGATGGTAGCTGTTCGAGAATCAACGCCGTGGTCTAGGGTGGAAGAGGTATGAATTCAATCAATTGCGCAGTGGCAAGCGCGCTTCTGAGCCTTCGTGCTGGCCCGGTCACCATGACAATTGCTCCAGGCGTCGGAGCGAGAATCATCGGATGTCAGCTCGATGGCAAGAATGTTTTGCTCGACGCGGAAGCGGTTGCCGGAACCGAGAACGCCAATAATTTCGGCGCAACCTTTTGGCCCAGTCCACAGAGTGCTTGGGGCTGGCCTCCAATTCCCGAGATCGATTGCGGCCCCTACACCGTGAAGCCAATCGAAGGCGGCGTGATCCTTCAATCAGGCGTTGGCGAACTACCCAATGGCGCGCGCATTTCACTGACGGAGACGGTGGTTGCGCTACCCGAGATCTCGGCGTTCGATATCACGTACGTGCTAAGCAACGACGGCGCGCGCGAGGTCCGTCTCGCTGGTTGGCAAATCGCTCGCGTTCGCGCTGGCGGTATCACTTTTTTTCGTCTTGGCGAAGGGGGTGTTGCCGGGGACAAGCTCCAGACCGTGACGCGTGACGGCGTACAATGGTACGAATACGATCCCGTTGTCGTCGTGGCTCAGGGCCAAAAGACGTTTGCCGACGGGAAGGGTTGGTTGGCCCACGTCGACGGCGATTTGCTATTGGTACAGGCGTTTCCGGATGTACCTGCGGGAGCTGCCGCCCAAGGAGAAGCCGAGGTGGAGCTGTACTCCGATCCGACCCACACCTACGTGGAGATTGAACCTCAATCCCGCGCCCAAGCCATCGCCCCGGGAGCGAAGAGTGAGCCCTGGCGGGTTCGCTGGTGGCTCCGTCAGCTGCCAGCAGCCATGCCGAACGAGGTTTATAGCCCGGAGCTCGTGGGTATGGTTGAAGCTCTGATCGCGCCGTGAAATGGCTCTCGGTACCCGTTCTCGCCGCGACTGCGGTTGGTGCCCTGGGGGGGGCTGTTGCGGTGTGGTTCGTCGGTGATCGGCTTGTACCTAGCCTTTCGCCTCTTCCTGCGCATCGAGTCACGCCTCGATTGATGGCCCGCGGCGACGAGGTGGAAGCTTGGTTGGACCGTGGTTTGTTGGCGATGGCCAACACGGAACTTGCTGCACTCAACCAGACAGAGACGGGTGTTGATGCTGGCGGACCAAGCGCGCCAGAGCCAGCCAGCTTGATGGAAGAGCGCGCTCAGCTCTATCGCGCGCTGATCTGGGAATTCGGCATCGCAGAATCGCAACTGGCGCTCATCCGTGCCATCTTCGAACACTCGGAGCGGCTGGGGCAGGGCAATCCCGCGTGCACGGTCCACCCGATGACTCGTGAGCAATGCAGGGCGGCGCGCGCGAAGGGTGCGCTTGTTGCCAACGACGAGCGGATCTGCGGGGCTCCGAACATGGTTGCCATCTATGACCCAACGCACGCGGAAGCCGCGCGCGCGAAAGTCTGCATCGACCAGTTCGAGTTTCCCAATATTCCGTGCGAATACCCAGTCGTTTGGGTGCGGGCGTCAGAAGCAGCGGAGCTCTGCCACGCCATGGGCAAGAGGCTCTGCGATGCGCACGAATGGGAAGGCGCTTGTGCCGGTGCTCTGCGCGACCCAAGTTCGGAGTACGAGTCTTGGGACACGCGTCTGCGCTCGGAACTGCTGCATAATCAACACCGCGAATTGGTTTGGGCGACGGGGTTCAAGCCCGATGGGCGCACCTGTCCGACAGGTTTCTTCAAGAGCCCCGGCTGCATCGAACCGAGTTGGGAGGCATGCGGCTCGAACACGTATCCTTCAGGCGCCTTTCCGAACTGCGTCAGTCCGTTTGGCGCCTATGATATGCACGGCAACGTCGCTGAGCACATGAACCTGCCCTTACGTGAGGATCAACTAGGCGCACGAGGGGGGCACGGTGAAACCGAGATGAAGGGGAGCTGGTTTGGCTTTGACAGCTTGCACCCACACCCAGACGACTGCCGCTGGCGCGCCTTGGCTTGGCACGCTACCGCTCTAGATAGCGAAAATAGCCACTACAACTATCACTTGGGGTTTCGCTGTTGCAGAGATTTGGATTAGGCGGCGCGGTACCGTCCCTGTGGCGCACACCGGTTGCATTCGCGGAGGCGGACTGTGCACGCTCGGATCGGGCCGAAATAACGCGGCATTGAGTGCCATTGATCGCCGAGCGCGCCGTCGCTCACTATCGCCGTGCGTGTTTTTGCGCTATTTGGACGGCCCGATCAATAGCTCGTACGATGCCGGCTTTTGCGGCAAGTCGTTCCAATCGAGCGTTCCCTCGACCAACATGCCGGACTTGGGTGCCAACGTCGCGGCCACCGGCAGGGCTCGTTCGGTGATGATTTGCGGTGGCGGTGCGACCGGGTCCTTGGGCGAGATCACCGCATCAAGCAGGTGCAACGTCGCCATAGGATTGTTCGACGGCGCGGTTCCTGCGTTATAGATGCACGCACGCAGCGTGCGTGGGTTTCCTGTGGAAGCGATCTCGATCTGGCACGCAACTTGGTCGTTGGTGGCTTCGAGTAGACGGCGCAAGTAACCGGTTTCGCTGTCGCGCAGGGCCTCGCCAAGTTCCACTACCCCGGCGCGCGCGCGCTGATCGCCAAGATACGCCAGCATCATGGCTGCGTGGAGCCGGACTGGGCGGTTGTTGGCGTGCAGAAGCTCGACGAACGCTCCGGCAGACGCGGCGCCTTCGCCGAGCGGCCCGACCGCATCGTCGATGATGATTCCATTCGATGTGGGCTGATGAATCTTGAACGTCGTGCCGCGTTCCTCGACGTGCCACTTGATGGCCTTACCCGCGCCGAGCGGGCCCTCAAAAAAGACTGTGCGGCTCTCGATGCTGGTCAATCGGGTGACGTTGCTCTGGTCGGCCTCGAAGAACTCGACCAGCACCGATATATTGCCCAAGGGGCGCTCCGAATTGTTTACGACGGCCAGCTCGAGTTCGATGTCTTCGTGGTTCTTGTGCGGAAAGCGACGCGATGCCAACACGACTGGCGTCAACCGTGGGAGCGGTTCGCGCCAGAGCGGGCTATCCGCACGGCTGCAGGTGCAGGGGCCCTTGGGCGACAGAATGCCGGGCGTGCCGGGCGGAAAGGACTCCGCGGATGCGAGTGCGGTAGAAGCGGTGGCGGTCGGAACGGCTGGCGCAGCGCTGGGCGCCGCTGCGGGCGCAACGGCTGCTTGAAAGCTGGGTCGCTCCTCGCTCAGCTCACGCTGCAGAGCTCGCTCCGGTGGGGGGCTCGCGGCTTCGCGGACTTGAGTGTGATCGCCCCAAAACACCCAGTTGCCCATTACCAGTGCCGCGAGTAGCGCTCCGGCCATCGTGATGATGACGGCTAGGGTGGTCCGCGGCAGAACCCCGTCCAGATTCGGGAGGCGCAAGCCGCGATGGCCTTGGAGTTCGGCGGCGTACTCATGGGGCAAACGCGGGAGAATCGACATTAGTTCCCCCACGAAGATATCGCGCACAATCACAGAGGGCTGTCCACCCGTTGTGATCCAGCGATCCAGCGCTACCCCGGCCACGGTGATGACGCCGGCAAGAACCACCCCGAGGCTCAACCCGAAGTACAATCCCAAGTTGGGCGACAATCGCGGCAATAGCACGGAGGAGGTGGCAACGACCATGAACCCCGTCGCAATCGCGAAGATACGCAGCAACACTCGGCGCTGCCGGATCTCGTGTGGACTCCGGTCATTCCCGAAGGAGAACCGTACCAGCATCAAGCGATGCATGACCGTGGGTCCGACCTCGAGCTCCAGAAGCACCGCGTTTCCTAGCACACGAGCATCACGCACGTGGCTCCATCCAACTAGCAGCTCGGTTGTGGGGCGAAACGCAACCGGCACGCCATCCGCGCCCAATTGTGCAGCATCCAAGTAGCGCACGCTTAGGCCCTCAGCCGATGTCGTAAGCTCCACCGAACCAATCACGTTGGTGCGGGCCGTGGATATGGCGATAGCGCGGACCTTCACGCCCGGAGCCTAGTACAGATTCTGCGCTTATCGACGCTTCGTAACGAACTCGAAACCTGTTTGCGGCCCCTCGACTTCCCGACATTTGCCGCGAGCGTGGCGCTCCTGCTCGCGTGTTTTGCGATTCTTGGGGCGAATTTCTCGCGTGTTTCTGGCGAAACCGACCGCACGTCGTTCGGAAACATTCCAACCATTACTCCTTGAACATCCCGACGTGATGTCGGAAATGGCCCGACTTGGTTACTCGGCCGGCTCGATTCTCCAGAAGGAGTCCGCGATGTTCAAACGAGTTCTGTTCACTTTGCTCCTGGCTCTCGCCCTGTTTTCGGGCGGTGGGATCCAAAGTGCCGACGCGGCGTCGGATCCGCCGTCTGCTGAAGCTGTCACTTCCGAGGCTCACGTGAAGGCGCTCGAAGATCGGATTGGCGATCTCGAAGCCTACATCAACAATGGCGCGCGGGTTGCGAAGGATTCGAAGGTGAGTGGTGCGGGGCCTGGCCACAACGGGTGGATGATGGTCTGCGCCGCGCTGGTTCTGTTCATGACCTTGCCGGGGCTGGCCTTGTTCTACGGAGGACTGGTTCGTACCAAGAACGTGCTTTCGGTCATGGCACAATGCTTGGGCCTTGCTGGTTTGGTGACGATTCTTTGGTGGGCATTCGGGTACAGCTGGGCGTTTGCCTCGGGAACACCGCTGCTCGGTGGTCTCAAGTTCGCGTTTCTTCGCGGCGTAGATTCGATGCCGAACGTCGACTATTCCGCGTGGGTTTCGCAAAACGTGTTCTCGATGTACCAATTGATGTTTGCCATCATCACGCCGGCTTTGATTGTCGGCGCAATTGCCGAGCGCATGAAATACAGCGCGCTGATGGCATTCATGGTCGGGTGGATGCTGTTGGTATACTTCCCCCTTGCCCACATGGTTTGGGGGATTGACGGTCTGATGAATGGCGTCTGGAATGCGGGTGCCAAGATCAAGGCGATCGATTTCGCGGGCGGCACGGTGGTCCACATGTCCTCGGGCTGGTCAGCCATCGTTTTGGCCCTGATCCTTGGCAAACGAAAGGGCTTCGGGCATGAGAACTTTGCGCCGCACAGCTTGGTTTTGACCATGGTGGGAACCGGTATGCTTTGGGTGGGGTGGTATGGATTCAACGCAGGTAGCGCGGTTGCTGCAGACGCGATCGCGGCTAACGCGTTCATGACGACCACGTTGGCGGCGGCCGTTGCAGGAGCCACATGGCCTGCGATTGAATGGCTCACGCGCGGAAAGCCCACCGTTCTTGGATTCTGTTCTGGTGTCGTCGGTGGCTTGGTAGTGATCACCCCTGGTGCTGGTTTCGTCTCGGCAACCAGCGCAATCATCATCGGCGTGCTTGCGGGAGCCATTCCCTTCGTTGCATGCACCAAACTCAAGAACTGGCTTGGCTATGATGATGCGCTCGACACGTTCGGAGTGCACGCTGTTGGTGGCACGCTCGGCGCGTTTCTGACTGGGGTCTTTGCTACAGCAGAGGTCAATCCAAATCTCGCCACGAACCTGTCGGGGATCGTCGGCAAGACGCTCTGGATCGAACAACTAAAAGCGATGGCACTGACGATTGGGCTGGCGGTTGCAGCAACTGCAATCCTTGCTTACGCGATCAAGGCGGCAATTGGCCTGCGTCCGTCGCGCGAGGACGAAGAGACCGGCCTCGATCTCTCCGACCACGGAGAACGCGGCTATCACCTGACAGACGCCGGCTAAAGTCAGCGTTCGAACTCACGCGGGCCTCGCATTCCCTTCGGTGCGAGGTCCGCCTGCTATTTCCCCCTCGTATTTGGCGTCCGACTTTGCCTACCTGGAGCGTTCATTTCCAGGCACTCTGGTGCATGGAAGTATCGATCCTAAGATGGCTCCGCTTTTACCGGAAATTTGCAGCGATTCGAGATGCCAAAAATTCTGGAAATAGTGTCGAGGGACTGGACAATCCTGAAGACGCCTTCACGATTCACCCAAATCGAGGAGTCTTCATGCCCTTGTCTTGCAACACCAGCCTTACGTTGATCATCTCGGTGGGAATCATTGGTTGCTCGTGGGTCGGTACCTCCGCTGGAACATCCGGCGGGGCAGCTGCCACGTCGGTGGAGCAAGAGGACGCGACAGGGGGCAAGAGTTCATCCTCGAAGGTCGCAAAGAGCGGAGGGAGTACGAGCAAGACCTCATCCGCGTCGAAAGGCGGGAACAAGAACTCATCCACGAGCGCAACATCTGGCGGCGAGGAATCGACGGAGTCGAGCGGTGGCAGTAGCCAAGCTTCGACGAGCAGTCGCGCAAAAGCCGGCTCCAGCAGCGGTGGTGCAAGTTCAGGCTCAAATAAGGGGGGGGCAGCAGGTGCCTCAACCAAGAAGTCAGGCACAGGCGGGACCAGCCAGGGGCAAGGGGGCGCCACCAAAGGCGGTTCTTCTCAAGGCGGCTCGACGACGGTCGCCGCGACTGGCGGCGCGCAGAACGTCTCGGTGCCTCGGCTCAGCAACGGGCAGGATGGTTGGGCGTCGCGCTACTGGGACTGCTGCAAACCGTCTTGCGGATGGACGGGAAACGCAAACGGTAAGCCGCCCGTCACTTCCTGTGACAAAGATAACAATAAGATCTCGGATCCTGACGCCAAGAGTGCCTGCAATGGTGGACCTGCCTACGAGTGCTGGGATCTTGCGCCTTGGACGGTGGGACCCAATTTGGCATACGGGTATGCCGCATTCAATGGCGTGCCTTGCGGCACGTGCATGCAGTTAGACTTCACGGGCGGCACACACAACGGCAATGCTGCAAGCACGGGCGCTCTTTCCAGCAAGACGATGATCGTCCAGGTCATCAACATTGGCGGGATCGGTGGTGGCCAGTTTGACCTGCTAATTCCAGGCGGTGGTGTCGGCGACTTCAACGCGTGCTCGACCCAATGGGGCTCGAGCGACCTCGGCGCTCAATACGGTGGCTTCATGCTCGGTTGCAACGGCGACAAGGGTTGCGTGCAAAACAAATGCAACACGGTGTTTGCAAACAAGCCCTTGCTCAAAGCCGGCTGTGATTGGTTCCTAGGTTGGTTCAATGGCGCGGACAATCCGACGCTCAAGTACGCGCAATTGGCGACTTGCCCCGATGCGATCACCGCCAAGTCTGGGATGAAGTGACGCGACGGTTGTACCCCGAATCCTCTTGGATGACGGGGCACTACTAGCTAGCACCGCGATCGTCCGTGTAGGCGGGTCCAATGGCCCGCCCCATCGCCTCGATGGAATCGCGCTACTAGATCCGTACGCTCTCGATCGATGTGAGCAGGATGCCGCGGCAACCAAGCCGAGCGAGCTTGTCCATGATCGGTTGGGCTTGCCGGCGCAAGACCATGGACTTCACGGACGACCATCCAGGCTTGGCTAGCGACATCACCGTCGGTGATTCGATTCCGGGGGTTATCGCGCACGCGGCGTCCAACATGGTGGTCGGGCAATCGTATTCGACCATCATGTATTCTTGCGCCAAGACCTTGCCCTCGAGACGGTTTCTGAGCGTCACGAGTTCAGGCTGAGCCTCTCGCCCGGGATGGCCAAACAGAGCCGCCTGCGACCGAAACAGCGGCTCGCCAACGATAGTGAGCCCAGCTTGTTTCAGCGTGCTTCCTGTTTCTACCAAATCGACCACGGCATCCGCTATCCCAAGCTTGACCGAGATTTCTACTGCACCTTCGAGTTCGACGAGTAGCTCGCGTTCAGGGAAGTAGCGCGCCACGAGGTTTGGAAAGGACGTAGCGATACGCTTGCCTCGCAGCTCGGTTAGGTTGGTGACACCGAGTTCTGCCGGAGCCGCCGCGCAGAGCCGAGAATGGCCGTAGTTCAGGTCATACAGACACGAGGGCGAAAGACCCTTTTCTGCAACGAAGTCCTTCCCCGTGATTCCAGCGTCGAGAATACCGTTCGCGACATAGAGCGGGATATCGGAGGGGCGTAAGAAGAAGAATTCGACTTCATTTTCCTGGTCGAGCGTGCTCAAGCTGCGCGAGTTTTTGTTGACGCGATAGCCGCACGCGGACAGGATTTCCATCGTGCGTTCGAAGAGCTGGCCTTTGTTGGGCAGGGCGACCTTGATCATAGGTGTTTGTAGACCTCTTCTTGGGTGACCCCGACTTCAGCCATCATGCAGGCGACGTAGTACAGGACTTGCGAGAGCTCAAGCGCGGTTGCCTCGCGTCCCTCGTAACGAGCGGCCATCCAGCTCTCGGCGGCTTCTTCGACCAGTTTCTTGCCAATTGCGTGCGCGCCTTTTTCGAACAGGGCCGTTGTGGACTTGCCCGCAGGCATGTCCCGCTTGCGCGACGCCGCCAATGCGCAGATCTCTTCGAAGGTCATGGTGCGGCAGGCTATATGCCAATGCTGCAGCGTGCCAATGGTTTCATTGAGTAGGCGAGCTGACCGCGATTAAAATCAGGATCTCTAGATGCCCCCATCCGCCCGTGCTCGCTACGCTGCGCGCGGTCGACTTTCCCCCAAAGCCATGCTCGCACTTCGTGCTGCGCGTGGCAGGGGGAAGTTGCGGACGAGATCGGGTTCCTCGACGTTGGGCAGCCCAACTCGATCCGCGAATTGCTTGTACCCTCGTCTCAAGACGTTCGCGGTACTAGAGCGCCAATCAGTTCAATTCCCGCAGCGAAAGCGCTGACTCGAGGTGTACGGAGTCCAGCGAGCTGGACGGAGAACACCAAGAGCCACGGTCCTGAGCCTAGCGAAGGAGCGCGCAGCGCCGACGGGTGGAGGCAGCATCACACGGCAGTGGAGCTTTCCACGGAGGGCCACGGTGACCAGCGAAGCTGGGCATGCGCCGCAGGCGGCAAGTGAACACGCAAGACTACTGAAGTAATCTGAGGAGCGTAGCGACGAGGCCGCCTCGCGCAGCGAGAGGATCGGCGCTTGCAGCAGGGGTTTCAAACTGATTGGCGCTCTAGGGCTGCTCCGCCGAAGGCGGGACTGGAAACCGGTAAGCCGCCATCGCAGCTACCCACAAGCCAAACCAGCACGGCAAGAAGAACACGAGCAAGGTCATGTTGTCTTGCCACTCGAGTGGCAAGACCTTCAGCAGCAGCGCCAGAAGCGACGAGATGACGAGAGCCATTGCCAACCGGCGTAGCGCGCTTACCGCCACTACCCCCCGAGCCACGATGCGGATGCCGTACCAAAACAATGCCAGTGCAAGCGGGGAAAGCAGCAGCAAATTCTGGTTTCGGTAGGCAACAACGTGGTCAGTCGAG
>JBLNFG010001165.1:0-4767 GCA_050263495.1 Myxococcales bacterium
CGCGCGATTCAGCGGCTGGGCTGTCTCTCGTTGTGAGCCGCGGATTCGCCAGAGCACGCGCTTGCGTCGGTACGAACTGTAGCGCGACTTCCTTGCGCTCCCGCTCCGCGAAGGTTGCGCTCAGCTCCAGAACTCTTACCCCGCTTTGCCCTGTTATTTCGTGGGTGCCAGGGTCTACCAGGCGCTCGGCGCCGTTGGGTTCGCCCGACACAGCGATGTTATCGACGTGAAGCGTGACTTCACGTGCAGGTATTCCTTCGACGCGGATGATCAGGCGAGGGATCCGTTTGAGCAATTCGTCGCGCAGTTGTCCCGCCTCCCGCTGCGCTGTCTGCTGCTGAGTGCCGACCCAAAGTCGGCTTTTCTCGAGCTGGGTGGCTTCGAGACAGAACTCCGCCGCCCTAACCCAATGCCCAAGCCCCATCTCGGTCTTGGCTAACCACAGCGCCAGCTTTGGGACACGTGCCGTTCGATAAGCGCGCTTGAATTTGTCGAGCGCTTCCGGAAAGTGTCCCGCGGCGTAATCGGCCGCCGCGTCATTGGCGAGTAATCGCACCGAGTCTTTTTCGTTCTCGCTCAGTTCTGCCTGCCCCGAACTGGTCCAGGCAAGAAGGCTGGCAAACGCTAGAGCTGTCCGTCGAGATCGAGATTTTGGCGGCATGTTTGCAACACCGCACCCAACCTAAGACTCGGCCGTAGATTTTGGCATCGCGCCGCGGGCCGAATTGCCCCAAGAGCGGGAAAATGCGGGGCAACCCCCTGCGCTAACGGGGCCCAAACCACCCCCTTTCCGGTACGGTTTTACCACGTGCGCACTGCCCGGCTGCGACGCGGGACACTCGAGCAGAGCAGCACCGCTTCTGTTCAATTTCGCTGACCTTTGCTAGACCGGAAGGGTGAATGATGTTGCCTCGACCGAATCGCGCATGAATCAGCGCTGGTTCGATTGGATGCTCGCGCCGGTACTGTCGTTGCTCGACGGATTCGGTTCGGTGGTGTTGCTGACGCTCCGCACGGCCGTTTGGGTGGTGAGGCCGCCATACCGATGGCAACAAATCCTGCGAGCAATGGAGTTCGTTGGGGCTGAGTCGGTTTTCATCGTTGCTTTGACCGGCGTATTCACTGGGATGGTGCTCGCATTGCAAATGGTGCACGCCTTGCGGCAGTTCAGCGCCGAAAGTGTGGTCGGATCGATCGTGGCGATTGCGCTGACTCGCGAGATGAGCCCCGTCTTTGCTGCCCTGATGGTCACGGCGCGTGCGGGCAGTGCCATGGCAGCCGAGCTCGGCAATATGCGGATCACTGAGCAGATCGATGCCCTAGTGACCATGGGGGTGAGCCCCGTCCAGTACCTGTTATCCCCTCGAATGCTCGCCGCAACACTGATGCTGCCGCTGCTGTGCGTGCTGTTCACTTGCGTCGGAATGGTGGGCGCTTGGATGGTGGCGATTTATATGCTCAATGTCGACCCTGGCATCTTTGTCGCCAACATCGAGAAGTTCGTGACCATGGAGGATTTCATGATGGGGGAGATCAAATCCGCCGTGTTCGGG
This sequence comes from Myxococcales bacterium, assembly GCA_050263495.1. Lineage (GTDB taxonomy): Bacteria > Myxococcota_A > Polyangia > Polyangiales > Polyangiaceae > FEN-1139. The sequence continues at coordinate 1,554 of JBLNFG010001165.1, forward strand.
TTCTTGATCTCGGCGATCTCATGTAACCAGGGGTTCTATGCCTCGGGCGGGGCACGCGGCGTCGGTGTCGCAACTACGCGCGCCGTGGTGCAGAGCGCCGTCGTACTGCTCATTGCCAACTACGTGATTACCAGCCTGTTGACGCCGGTGTAAGTCTCGCGCTTCGCCCCTTCGCGCTTCGCCCTGAATCATCCCTCGCGGATTCTACCCTCAAGGACGCCCCCATCCACAGTGAGGGCAAACAGGTAGCCGGGCTCGGCATGCAGGCTGATGAATGGGGCTACCCATGATTCATCGTGCCAAGGGGTAATCGCTGGAGTTGACGGCGAAGCGAACGCATGCAGCCGACCACTGCTGGCGACCCAGATCTGCGACTCCACGTCTATCGCGACGCCAGACAGATCTGGGCAGCGAGCGACCGTGGCCGTGGTCGTACCGGTTCCATCGAAGAACAGTACGCTTCCTCCACTTCCTACAGCGACGCCGAAACGCTGCCCGCGGCGGCTGGCGCATGCAACCAACGCACGCGTCTGCGGCGCCGGAAGACTATTGACTCTCATATCCAACGGATAATGCACGCCTGCCCAAGCGTGCCCATCATGAGTCCGCCCAGTCAACAGCCAACGGGTCTCGTCGATGCGCGCTAAGGCGGTCAGGGTAGACGCCTCGCGCAGCTCGAGGGAACGCAGCCAGTGCCGCCCAACTCTCGTACAAATCAACGGTGCACGCCGTGGCGCGTGCCCGATAGCGACGGTCAGATCGTCCAAATCTCCATCAATATCCACGAAATCAACGTTATCGTCGCGACCATCCGTTAGCACCGTGGTGCCTTCGCGCGCCACCTCGACGACGCGGGCTCCACTCGCGAGCACGAGCCAGGTCGTGGGTGAGTGCCGTTTCACGTGCAGGGGGCGACGCGACTTCAATACGTTCATTTCTGGCAGGAGCGTCCAGCACACACCGTCGAAGTACTCAAGCCCGCGGTTGGTCGCCGCGAGGCAGTGCCCGTCTGCGTTCCAAGCGGCTCCTCGGATTAAACGATCGTCGCCCGGCGGGTAGCGCACCGTCCACTGACTCTCTAGCGCCCGGCTCCGCGGAGCCGAGCCTTTGATGCTTTCGAGCCAGCGCTCGCTCAGGTGCACGCTTCGCGGTTGATCGACCAGCCACGGCAGTACCGACTCGGAGAACTCACCAGCTGTGTGAGGACGCAGCTCACTGTCGAATGCCGTCGCTTTGGCGAGCGCCGCATCGATGGCGCGTACCGCAGCCGTGTCGGCACGCAGCTCTGGACACAAGCCTTTGGCGTCGAGCAAGCTGCGACGTTCAGTCGAGCGAAACTCTTGGTAGGCGTCCGGTGATGTCTCCGAGCGGAAGTAGTCTTCACCGGTGAGCGTGAAATAGACGATTGCCGCTAGAGCAAACACGTCCGTTTGCGGCCCTATGCTACCCCGGTCCGCCAACATCTGCTCGGGCGCCGTGTACCCCGGTGTCCCAACGGCGATAGAGCCGAACGTCGCGGAGAGTCCCATGGGACGGGCAAACCCAAAATCGGCGATCTTGTGTATTTCTGTGTCACCGCTCCCGCAGCACAACACGTTGGTTGGCTTCAGATCACGGTGAAGGACTCCGACCGCGTGGATCTCGTTCAAGCCGCGCGCCATGGCTTCGAGTGCCCGTCCAGCGCGTGCCCGATCGAAGGCATACGAGGTGTGTTCGATTGAATAATGAACACGATCCTCGAGTAGGGTGCCTTCGAGTCCGCCATCTACATACTCAATGGCAAGCCAAGGTAGCGACAGCGGGTAACCACCGTATTCGGTCTGAAGCACCCCCGTATCGATGAAGCGCACCACGTACGGACAACGTGGTATGCGCTCATTGAGTCGGCCGAGAGCAACAGCCTCCTTCTGGATCACGAGCACGCCCACGCTGCTACTAGTCTGGGCGAGCTGCGGTAAGACTATCTTGAGCGCAATCGGAAGCTGCCCGTAAGGCGTGAGGCGCAGTGCATGGTAAGCGCGCGCCGTCGCGCCCTGTCCCAAGACTCGAATCAACCGATACCGCACATCCGGGTGAACCTCGGAATTGAAACTCATTCCGAGGAACGCATCGGCAGAGTGACGCGGTTGACTCTTCTGGTGCATCGCGGTTACTTCTTCAGTGCCGCATTCCCAAGTTCGAGCGAGCGTAAGGTGGCCGCGCGCACCGCCTGGATGAAAGCATTGCGCGTCCCGCAACGCTCGAGCTCCGCGATGCCGGCAATCGTGGTTCCGCCTGGGCTTGTCACGTTGTCGCGAAGCTGCGCTGGGTGCTCGTCTGACTCGAGCACCATCTTGGCCGTGCCGTAGACGGTTTGGGCCGCGAGAAGCCGCGCCGTCGGTCGAGGAAGCCCCATCAGCACCCCCCCGTCCGCCAGTGCCTCGATCGCCATGATGACGTAGGCTGGCCCGCTGCCGGAGAGGCCCGTCACTGCATCGAGCAAGTGTTCGTCGACCTCAACCACGGGACCCAGTGCTTCGAACAAATAACGGACCATGACCAAGTCTTCGGGCTTGGTGCGGGAGCCTTTCGCCATCGCTGTGACTGCGGCAAGTGCAACTGCCGGGGTGTTCGGCATGGTACGAACCACGCGGGCAGTGGTCGGCAAGGAACGCTCGAGCGCTGCCGTGGTGGTGCCCGCTGCGATTGACACGAATAGCCGCGTGGCAGCGACAGTGTGCCCAACCTCCTCGAGTACACGCCCAACCAGCTGTGGTTTCACAGCCAGGATGATTACGTCCGATTGAGCCACGAGCGCGCGATTGTTCGCCACTGCTCCGAATCCAAACTCCTCCGCTAAGGCGGAAAGCTTCTCCGTATCTGCATCCGTCGCATACAGGGCACCGGGCGACAACTTGCCAGCGCCGAGCAATCCTCGAATGATTGCGCTCCCCATGTTTCCAGTTCCAAGGATGCCAATACGGATGGGCTGATTCGAGTCGAACATCATTTGTGCTCAAGAATGGATCAGCTCAGGGCCCCTTGCCAACTGTAGCTTCGCGTGAGCGCTCCAACCGTTCCACACCGCCAAGTGCCAAGCGATGCCACTCCCAGAATATGGGCCAGCACCCGCCGCTTGCACCGACATTACCCGCCGCTTCTTCGCCAAAATTCAGAGCGAATGCAGCAGGGTAGACAGTTCGGCCACGTTTTGGCACCGGTGCACGTTGGCCGG
>JBLNFG010001166.1:0-2608 GCA_050263495.1 Myxococcales bacterium
GTTTATGCCGGCGCGGCCACGACTTCATACGGTGCCAATCGCGCGCATCCCGCGGCGTGCCGCCTCCTGAAGCCGTTGCAGAGGTAGGATGGCTGTTCAGTCGGGTGGTGTTTTGCCAAAATTAGCGGCAGATTGGCGCGACCGGAGGATAGCGCGCTTCAGACCGTCGAGAGCACCGACGTGGAGGCATCGAAGCCGAAATTCGTTGCCCACGTGCCTCGGTCGACGAGCGATCGACTGGGCAGAGCGTCCGAATCCTGTCGCACCGGTAGGGTTGAATGAGATGGGGACGCCCGTACGACTGACAACTCCCACCCGTGGGCGTTTCCATCGACTAGACCGACCGGCGCCCTACAGAATCGCTTCGGGTTGGTAGGTGACCGCTTCCGGATACGCCTTCACGAGTGCTTCGACTTGGTGCACGAAATCCCGTGCCTGCTCCGGTGCGGCTCCAACGAAGTCGAGCGGCCGCGCGAGTAGCTGGTCTAGTTCATGCCGGTCCAACGGGATGCGTGGATCCGCCGCAATCCGTGCAATGAGATCGTTCTCGACCAGACCCTGCTCACGTAGCCCCAACGCTACCGCCACCGCGTGCTCCTTAATCGCTTCGTGAGCTGCCTCACGCCCGCAGCCACGCTTCACTGCGGCCATCAGGATTTTCGTGGTGGCAAGGAACGGCAAATTCCTGTCGAGCTCGCGTTGGATCACTGCCGGGTAAACCCCCAACTCATCGAGTACGTGCAAGAACGCTTCGAGCAGCCCGTCCGTAGCAAAAAATGCATCTGGCAGGACCACGCGACGCACGACCGAGCAGCTAACGTCTCCCTCGTTCCACTGCGAGCCGGATAACGCGGAAATCATCGTGAGGTGGCCGGAGAGGATCGCGGAAAACCCGTTGATCCGCTCACAGGTGCGAGCATTCATTTTGTGCGGCATGGCAGACGACCCTACTTGGCCGGGCTGAAACCCCTCGGTGGCGAGTTCTTGCCCAGCCATGAGTCGCAGTGTCGTCGCAAAACTGGAAGGCCCAGCAGCGAGCTGCAGCAAGGCCGAGACGACCTCCAGATCGAGCGACCGCGGGTAGACTTGGCCAACGTTGCGCATCGCTCGCGGCATTCCTAGTTCGCTACGAATCTCCGATTCGAGCAGCTCGAGCCGAGCAACGTCTCCGCCAAGCAGATCGAGCATGTCCTGCTGTGTGCCGACTGGTCCCTTGATGCCGCGCAAGGGGTAGCGTCCGAGCAGCTCAACCACGCGAGAGTGCGCAATCAGCAACTCTTCCCCATAATTCGCGAAGCGCTTTCCCACGGTGGTCGCCTGCGCCGGCACATTGTGACTGCGACCAGTGAGCACCAAATCGGCCGTTTCGGCCACGCGGCGAGCGAGGCGGGACAGTGCTGTGACGGTGCGAAGCTGCAGCAGTCGCAGCGCGGAAACAACCTGAAGTTGCTCCACATTTTCGGTCAGATCGCGCGAGGTCATCCCCTTGTGAATGTGCTGGTGGCCGGCAAGCGCACAGAACTCCTCTATTCGCGCTTTGACGTCGTGGCGCGTCACGCGCTCGCGCTTCGCGATGCTCTCGAGATCGACCTCGGGCAACACGCGCTCGTAATCGACGATCGCTTGATCGGGGATCTCGAGCCCCAAACGTTTCTGGGCGCGCAGCACGCTGAGCCATAGACGACGTTCGAGAACCACCTTGTTTTCGGGGGACCACAGGTGGCGCATGCGTGAGCTAGCGTATCGGCTGGCTAGGACATTCGGGATGTCGGACATCGGACGGCGCCCTAGCGTATGCTGGCAGTCAGGGCAACACCTCAAACGGTCACTAGGCCACCTAGGGTGCCTGACCTCGACAGCGCGATGTCACGAACCCAGGACGCGGGACCGACTCGTCATCTCTTCGGCCGATTCGGCGCGCGTGGGCGTTCGGGAATTCGCGGTAAATCCTATCATCGGACTCCGTTCACCGGGCACACAGAGGCGGTCGCACTTGCCTGTCTTCGACCGTTGGTCTACCGAGTGTTGCCAAGCAGCCGCGGCGAACCATGTCGATCGAACAAGCCCTCTTCCAACTTCACGAAGGCCTCCCGAGAAATTCCCCAGGATCTGAGAAGACGACCATTAAGGCTCTGCGCCGGCTCGGACGCATACGACGCGGCGCGCGCATCATTGATATGGGCTGTGGAACGGGTGCTTCCACGTTGGCCCTAGCGCGTAGGTTGTCGGCAGAGGTGGTCGCCGTAGACGCGCATGAACCTTTTCTGCGCGTACTCTCCGAGCGTGCAGAGCAGGAGGATTTGAAGGGCGTGGTGGTGACTCGCCATGCCGATTTTGGCGCACTCACCGAGCCCGAGCGCAGCTTTGACCTGATCTGGTCGGAAGGCGCTGCCTATGTTCTCGGTTTTGAGCAGGCGTTGTTGAAGTGGCGCCCACTCTTGAAAAAAGGCGGCAAGGCCGCGGTTACCGAGCTGAGTTGGACAACGGATCAGCCGAGCGATGAGTCCAAAGAGTATTGGGCTTCGGTCTATCCCGGTATGCACGGGATTGTCGCCAACTGCGCAGCCGCCGAACGTGCTGGGTTCTCGGTTGTTGATACCATGACGCT
>JBLNFG010001167.1:0-3527 GCA_050263495.1 Myxococcales bacterium
GACCTCCTCCAACATCGTGCTCGGTCGCCGCTGGCGACCTGCGCGCGATGGGAAGGAGGTGGACGACGCTACGAAGAACTGTCGCGACAATTCTCAAACCAGCTCGGCCCGAGGTCCCCGCGGCGCGGCCTTCGCTCCTCCCATTCGCGCGCAGTAGCTCGGCTACGAGCACGGATTTGGGAGGAGCAAGCACTCGCACAGCGAGTGCGGTGGTGGGCAGCAAGACATTTGCCGCCTTCACTGCGCCTGCCGGCGCTCCTCGCAGAGCGAGGACCGTGGCTCACTGTACTCCGTCCAGTTCGCTGGACTCCGTCACTTCGAGTCGGCGCATGCCCAGCTTCGCTGGAACCATGGCCCTGTGGAAAGCTCCATTGCCTCGACCTTTCACTACGGGTCGCTTCGGTTTCACTGCGCTTCTCGCTCCTTCGCTACGCGGAGGACCGTGGCCCTCGGTGTACTCCGTCCAGCTCGCTGCACTCCGTAACACTTCGAGTCGACTGCGTGAATCAAACCGTTCGGCATTCTAGTCCGCGGGTAGGTCATCTCTCCACTCCTCCGCGTGCTCTGTCAACCTTGCGCGTCACGTGGTGCCGGACGCCAGTCACGTGTCGACTTACGGCGGTGTCGAAGGTGCTGAATAGAGAATCTTCGGCCAGAAGAGGCTCGGTATTTTGACCCGCTTGTTCACGTCCCAAGGACAAACCTACAGAACGCTACCGATCGCCCTCAAGAGTGGGTTGCCCGCGTCTTGGGCACCCGGTTCTCTTGTGTGCATGCAACCGGATACTACGTTCACCCGATCAAGAGCTCCAACTGACCACCGTGGCATTCTGAACACGGAAGCAATGTGAAGTAGTGTGGCGCATGCGAGCAACGCGACGAAGCGTTTCCTGTCCCTATGCCACGGAATCCGCAGCGCCGACCGTTACACCGACCTTCGACTCGCTCTGCCTACGTCTGCCGCGGAACGTGAGGCGATCCACCCAGACGTACACGACTGGAACAACGACCAAAGTCAGGATAGTAGAGGTGATGACTCCCCCGATAACGGCGATGGACATCGGGGAGCGTAATTCAGAACCCTCTCCGCGTCCAAGCGCCGTTGGCAACATCCCAAGGACCATCGCAGCCGACGTCATCAAGATAGGTCGTAGCCGTGTGGGACCTGCCTCCAACAGCGCTTCGCGCACACCCGCGCCGTCATTTCGAAGCTGATTCGTGTAGTCGACGAGCAGGATTGCATTCTTGGTAACGAGACCCATCAGAAGGATGATTCCAATTAGGGCCGGCATACCAATTGGTTGATTGAAGAGGAAGAGCGTCGCAAGCGCACCGACGATGGCGAGCGGCAACGAAAGCATAATGGTGAACGGGTGTAAGAACGACTCGAACTGTGACGCTAATACCAGATAGATGAATACAATCGCGAGAGCGAGAGCAAGGCCGAGGTTTGCAAAGGTATCTCGCATTCGTTCTGCTTCACCCGCAAACTTGAACGTGTACCCAACGGGACGCGGGATCCCCTCCAGTTTCTGCTCCAGGTCAGTGACTACTTCGCCGAGCGAGCGACTCATAACATTGGCGCTGATGGTCACAAGACGCTCGCGATTGAGGCGTTCGATTGTGGCAGGAGCTGATGCTTCCTCGGAACGTGTTACGTCCTGCAAGTGGATGATCTGTCCCCGTCGTGACGCAATCGCAAGTCTCCCGAGCTGCTCCACGTTCAGCTGGTCCTCGGGGCGGAGTTTGACTCGAACGTCCCATTCATGATCCCCGTCACGGTACTTTCCTACAACTTCTCCCTCGATCGCCATTCGGAGTGTCTTGGCAACGGCAGAGTACGGGACCCCCAAATCCCCCGCGCGGGACCGATTGACAACGAATCGACGTTCCGGGATTCCCGGCTTGTACGACAGAGATGCATCTCGCACGCCTGGCGTACTTTGCGCGATCTCGAACGCTCGCTGTGCTAGCTGCCTCAACTGATCATGGTCCTTGCCATGCACACGTAGCGTAATTGGCGCTTGAGAAGTGCTCGATTCGCTGCCACCCGTGGGCGGAGTTACACGCATATTGTAGACCAGTCCGGTGATACCAGCGAGTGGCGCTCGCAGTGACTCCATGATTTCCGGGAGGGACCGTCGACGTTCCATTTTGGGTGTGGTCTTCACGCGAATTGACGTTTTGTCGACTTCTTCGCGCGGACCAACGGTCGTCGCCACGGTGACTACTTCCGGCACTTGCCGCAAGATGGATTCCACCTGTCGTGTCACTCGATCTGTTTCCGCGAGTGACCGCCCAGCGGGGAGTTCCAGGTTAAGCGCGAAGTCGCCTTGGTCGATTCCGCCAAAAAACTCCCGACCCATCAATGACGTCAGCGAAGTACTGCCGAGGAGCAGAAGCAACGCGCCAAATATCACCGTCTTACCATGGGAGAGTGACCAACTGAGCACGTGCCGATACCACGTATCGAGAGTATCCAGTGCGCGAACGATTGGACCAAACACACGATGCGTTCGCATGCGCTCATGGTGCCCCGGTAGTATCTTCTGAGTAATCCGTGCCGACAGCATAGGGTCAAGCGTGAATGAAACCAGCAGCGAAACGACGACGGCCGCAGCAACGGTGAGACCAAACTGCCGGAAGAACCTACCTACGAGCCCACCCGTGAATGCTATTGGCGCAAAGACTGCCACGATCGTGAACGTTGTCGCCATGACCGCTAGGGCTATCTCTGACGTTGCCTGCCGCGCAGCAGTAACGGGATCCTTCCCGGATTCCATGTGTCGAAAGATGTTCTCCCGAACAACCACCGAGTCATCGATCAACATGCCAATGGCTAATGATAGCCCCATCATCGACATGATATTCAGGGTGAACCCGAGTTGCCACATGACGAAGAAACTTGCAACCACGGACGTAGGCAGTGCAACAGCGGAGATAAGAGTCGAGCGCCAATCCAACATGAAGACAAAAATCACAACCACCGCGAGTAGCCCACCGACAATCAACGACTCCCACAGGTCGCGGATATTATTCCTAATGAATGATGATGAATCGATAAGCTTGGTCACTACGACGTCACTCGGTAACCGATCGCGCAGTTTCTGCACTGCGCGTTCCACGCCATCGGCAACTGCGACGGTGTTCGTCCCCGCTTGCTTTTGAACCTCAAAGGTGATGCTGTCGACGCCGTTGACTCGTGTGAGCGATCGTGGTTCGCGAATGCCGTCGATGATTTCGGCAACATCAAGAACACGCACTTGTGTCCCATCGGCGAGGGCGGTAAGCACGATTTCGCCTATTTCGGCCGGGCGCTGAAACTGCCCCGAAGCTTTGACGGCGAGTTCACGGACACCTTCCTTCACGCGACCGCTTGGCAGATCGAACCCTTCGGCGCCGACGGCTTGCCCCACCTGCGCCACGGTTAGGCCGAGCGCTTCCACTTTGGCTTGATTCACTTCAACGCGAATCTCTCGGACCCCACCTCCGGCGATGCCGATTGACCCAACGCCATCCACACGCTC
>JBLNFG010001168.1:0-6188 GCA_050263495.1 Myxococcales bacterium
ATGCAGACGTCTCGAAGTGGACCTCGTCGAAGAGCGCCGCAGCCCGCTCCCATCCGTCGCCGCGGCAGCCGAAACGGCCCTCGACGCGCAAGCCGAGGCGCCGCGCACGCTCGGCAACCACGACCGGCAGTTTGCCCTCGAGCGATGAGGCGTCGAGCCGTCCCTCGCCGGTGACGACCGCCGAACAGCCCGCGCAAGCTCGGTCGAAGTCGAGCAAGTCGAGCATGCGATCGGCCCCATCGACCAGTGTCGCACCCGCGGCAAGAAGCTTTGCTCCTAGCCCGCCGGCTGCTCCAGTTCGCGGACCGCCAGGAAGTCCGAGGCTCGCGAGTCGCGCCTCGAGCAGTGGCAGGTGCTCAGGCCGTGCCCCTTTCTGGGGACCAAACAATCGCGCAGCATCCTGAAGCGTCGTCTTGACGTCGCACAACACAATCGTCGGGGGCAGTGAGAGCTCCGGCCAATCACGACCGCCATCCACGGTCGCACTCCCACCGAGTCCAACGAGCAGACGGGGGGCTTCCTCGAGTTGCTCCAGGAGCTCCCCCATGCCGCGGCTCGTCGCGCGCAGCGGATCACGTTCTTTGAGACCTGCCAGACCGATCACCTTCGCGCACTCGACTGCGACCGTGCCGTCCGACAACCTAAGGATGGGCACGGGGCGCGTTTGTCCGAAGGGGTCAGGCGCATGCAAGTGAATCCACGTCCCTCCGAGCCCGTGATAGAGGCACTCGAGCAAGCCGTCGCCGCCATCGCTGAGGGGCAACAGCCGATCGCCGGGGGATGCGAGGTAACGTGCGGCCTCTAGCGGCGAGCGCGTGCCTTTGAAAGCGGTCGGGGCAACGAGTTTCATCGCCGCCAATAGGTGACCGATCGTGTCAAGCTGCGCCGCTGAAAGCGGTCGGGGCAACGAGATTCGCCACCGCCGAGTGTCGGTCGCCCTCGGTCCGGCCTCAAGCACTGAGCGAGCCAAGTGAATTCACGCGTGATTTTGACGGGGATTGACGAGTGGCTTCTCGGTCTTAGGTGACCATCCGGTCCCATAGCGCCCCGATTACCGTCTGCGGAGCCTCGGACACGCTCGAAGTCCTGTCCCCCGGAGAAGCCATGCGCCTATCGATTGTAACTCGCTTCAATTCCCAGCTGGGTTTGTGTTCGGCTCTCTGCCTCTGCGCGTGCAGCGCTGCCGACGATCATGTCGGGAAACCGGGAAGTGGTGGCGGGGGCTCGGATCCGAGCGGGACCAAAGTGGAAGACAGTGGTGGGCAGTCGCCGGGTGTTGCTGGAGGTGCCAGCGCGACGAACGGCCTGGGCGCAGCTGGCGGCGTAGCGCTCACCACACTACTTTCCCAAGCTGGCAGTGTTGCTGCCGCGAGCTCCGCAGGGAGTAGTTCGCTCGCGTCTGTCGGCGGATCGTCGAGCGGGACGACTGCGCTCCAAGCCTATGCAGGCGCATCAGCGGCAGGCGGGTTGAGCGGTCAGGGCGGAGGCGCTTCGACGGAGGTCCTTCCTGCAGAGTTGGTCGGAGTATGGCAGCAGACGCGCGCAAGCTCGGGAGACTATGTCAGCGCCAGTGGCACGACGTTCACGCTCACCTCAGGCCTTAGCGTACAGTTGAAGTTGAGTCGCAATGGCACCTATTACCTTGCCAATCTGGGTTCTGGCGTCGCGCAAACGTGCGGAGCGGTCAGCAACTTCGAACAATCCGTAGGCTACGCCACACTTGTCGGCGACTCGCTCGTGTTCGCGCCAACCCAGCACATATTAGAAGTCAACGATTGCGACGGACGGCGGGTTCTTGACCTTGGGGGCGCGCCGTTTTCGCTGGCCATCGCACTCGAAGAAGCACAACACCTGTCGGGCGGGATCCGGACGTATCGCATGTTGGCGACCGGCGGCCCGCACCCGTACGACTTGATGCTCTTGCATCGACCACCCCTTGGCAATCCACCAGTGCAAGCTCAACCTGCAGACTTCACTTTGGGTGCGGACGGCCCTTACCAAGATTTTCAGGGCCTTTGGGTGGCAGCGGCTGGTACGGATTCTGACTTCTTCAGTCCGAACACCGGCCAGTAATACTTTCCTCAGCTAAACGGGAGTCCGCATGCGTGGTTGAGAATGACTCCTGAGGGTTACGAAACCGCGATTGCCTTACAGAACGTCAATAGCGATGGCCCTTGCAAGAGTGATGTCATCTACTACGAGCAAGGAGTTGCGCGCTTCGCCGTTCTAGAAGACGTAGGAGAGCAGGGAAACCACTTCCTGGGACATGCTCGCTTCGATTCGACGGTAGCGCGCATGATCGTAAGGATCCGTGAATGCGACGAACACAACGGCGACATCGCTTACGACTTGCCAGGCGTGCCACGGTACTTCAGTTTCATCTACTTCTCGCCCGCGAATCCACCCGAGAGGATTATCCTAAACTGCAATTTCGCTCTGAACGAGTGGCAATCTATCTTGTGCGAGGCGTTCCCGAAGGGGTTCACTCGTCGACAATAGCGCAGCAAAGAGCCGCGATCCCGCAGCCGCGATCCCGCAGCCGCGATCCCGCAGAGCGGACGGCGCTTTACCGCACCTCGAGAGCTCCCAACGGCTCAGCATCGAGGGGGTCGAACGAAAGCGTCGCCGCCAGCCTCTTCCGCTCCTGATGGTCGCGTCACCGTTTAGGCTCAACTGGGGTTGTGGTCATCTTCCGTAGCCCGCTGCTACGATATTGGATTGGACCGCGTCGTCGGCTGCGTCGGTGGCGTAGCCCGCGGTCATCGCGCCCTCGAAGAAATCTCCCACGGCCGCGAAGCTGTTGTCGCCTCCGGTACCGAGGACGATGGCGCCCTCCTTCTTCATGGGATCGTAGCCGCTGGGGTAGGCGCCCTGATAGATCTTAGTTAACGGGCCCGACTGGGAATTGCCGGCCTTGATGGCCATCGTGCTTGGCTTCCCCTTCAACATTGCGGTCACATAGTCGGAGGTGATCGGCATGACTCCCGGATTGAGCCCACGGTTCTTTCCCGAGAACAGACCTTCCTCGAGATCCGCCATCACCCACGGACCAGTTCCCTCGCCCTTACCCCAGGCCGTGCAGTTGCCGAAGTAGATCGCCTCCATGGTGGCGGGACCGTTGTTCAAACTGTTGGTTTCCGCGTTCCCATAGTCGAAGCAGCACTTGTCGTTGAAGTTCTTGCCGTTCGCCACCATGTACATGGACTCCGGCTCATCGTTCTTCGCCGTACCTACGGCGGCATTGTTGCGATAGCCGTTACCGGTCATGTTGGTTTCGCCGGTGATGTGGATGCCGTAGACAGTCTTGCCATTCAACTTGATCTTGATGCCGAAAGCGTCGACCTCCTTCGCACGATCTCCGATCCATCCGCCCGAGGTTAGGGTGAGGTCGTTTTTCATGGGCGACTGGTCGTAGATCTTGGAAATTGTGCACTTGGTGTTGGCGCAGAAGTCCTCTTGCACCGAGGCGTCTGCAATTCCGCCGGGCGAAAGAACGCCAATATCCTGTAGCGCCTTGTCCGCTCGCCGCACCTGATAGAGCTTCCCGTTGTATGCGGCATAGAGAGCTCGTACCGTGCTGTGCGCAGCCACGCAGGGGCTATTTTCTGCTTGGTAGATGTCGCAGGGACCCTTGGGGTTGACCGCACCGGTATCTCCGCCGGTCGTTCCCGCGTGCATGCTGCCACCATTGGCTGCGCCACCCTTCGCGAGGAGGCTGGACGCGCCAGCTCCGACCACTGCGCTCCCCGTTCCGGACGCACCTCCACGATGATTTCCCTCGGAGCTCTTGTTGCCGCCACCTGTGGTGTCTTGGGACGAATTGGTGCTGGTCCCACCGTTGGCAGCGGTCGAGCCGCGGGAGTCGAGTGAGGTGAAAGGGACAGTTGTCCCTCCCGAGCCGATCCGGCTTTCACCCGCGCCTGACCGAGTGGAAGTCGTCGCGCCACCTGACCCCAACGCTCCTCCGAACGCTGGTGCACCACTTGATCTGCTCATCGTTGTCGAGCCTCCCGAGCCCGGCGGCTCGGACAGGTCGGAGCCCGACTTCCCACAACCGTCGACAACGAGCAGAATCATCACTGAGGCACCAATGGCCTCGAGTCTTGTCGTGCGTCTTGAGGTTTCAGTCACAGAGGGTGCTCCTTGCAAGGGCGTTGGTCCGGCGGAGCCGAGACGTCGACTACTTGCCATAGACGTTCACGATGCTCTGCTGTATTGCATTGTCGACGGCATCAGTCGTCTCAGCTGCCACGACGGCGCCTTCGGAAAAGCCGCCCGTCCCGTTCGGATCGCCGGCGCCGCCTTCGCCGAGGCCCAGGCCGCCCTCTTGCTTGAGCGGTGAGTATCCCTTGGGCAGGGTCGGCAGATCGATACTGACCGTGAGGCTCCCCGACTTGGCATTTCCGGCCTTGATCTGCCAGTGTTTGGTGCCATCGTGCTTGGCTAGAGCTGTGACCACGTCGAACGTAATAGGTGGATTGGGGTTCTCGCCCGTCGCCGTGCAGTCGGCGCTCGGAGCAGCGCCTGAGCCACATTTGGCGATGTTGCCGGCATAGACGCCCTGCTCCCAATCCACCATCACCCATGGGCCCTTGCCCGTGCCCTTGGACCAGAATTCGATCTTCGAGAAGTTGAGGGCGCTGAGCGTCCCCGGACCGGTATAGTGAATTCGCTTTCCGGTGTTGCCATAGTTGAAGCAACAGTTGTTGTTCAAGTACTTCGAATGGAAGATGGCGTAGGTGGTCTGAGGACTGGCGTTGAGGGGCATGTTCTTGGTCTTGTCCCGATTTCGGAGACATTGGGCCTTTGCCTTCCACATCGCACCGGTCTCGACGGCGACTGGCAACCTCGAGCCGTCTGACAGCTGCATGTACTCGATGGCGATCAGATCGCATAGCTTCGGAGCTTCACCGTTGTCCATGGGGGCATTCGTAGCGACGTCGCCTCTCCATAGGTCGTTACCGTTCCCAGACTGGTCGTAGAGCGTCGTTACCTTGCAAGTCGTGCCGGAACAGAACGAATCGAGGGCAGTCATATCGACGAGCCGCGTCGAGGCGACGATGCCAATGTCCTTCTCTTGCTTGTCAGAATCGCGCAAAGCCTTGAATAGCGGCCCCGCATAGGAGGCGAACAGGGCACGGGTCATCGCGTGAGCGGCCACGAAGGGCGTACCCGCGGCCTTTGCCACATCGCCAGGAAGTCCCTGGATGGCGGCGGTCATCGCTCCAGCACCAGAGGTCGCGCTCCCGCCCGTGGCGCCTCCAGATCCCACCTGCCGTGTGCTGCCACCCGTTCCGCCTGCACCAGCATCGGCCCCGAGCCCCCCTGCTCCGTTCGGCTTCGTGCTGCTGCCGGAGCCTGGCTGTCCCCCGCTGCCATCGGTGCTCGTGACGCTGCTTGGCGGGCGTGGCACAGGGATGTTGTAGGTCGGGCACTGTTCAGCGATTGGTGCGCAGCTGTCGGGCAAGTCAGCCGTCCCATACTCCCAAATCCCCGCCAAATCGGGCAGCGCGACCGTCGCGCAGCCGGGAAGACCGCTGACCGCCTTGTTGAAGGCTTCAGCCTCGGCGGCGATGCATGCGGAATGCTGCGACACCGTCACGCTACAGCTTGCAGGGATGGGATCGCACTTGGCCCCGGCCGAGCTGGCCTGAAGACAACTCGTCTCCTGGCTCTTGCAGCTCTTCTGCAGAATAGCGTCGGATGAGGCGATGCTTGAGACGCCATGCGTCAGCCCTGCCCACTTGCACAAGTCTGCCCGGCTCAACGTCTTCCCGAAGTAGGTGTTGGTGTCGTTGCAGAGCTTCGTTGCATCCATTGGAGAGAGCGAACCGAGGGTTTGGCTGCTGCTCAGATCAGTAACGGACGTATCGCTCCCGGTTCCCGTGGCTCCACCCCTCCCTGCGATGCTCCCAGCCGTTCCGCCAGAACCCCAGTTGCCGGAGCCTATCGCCGCGACGTCGATACCCCCTGTGCCAGTGCTGTCTGCTCCACCTGTCGCCCCACCGGTCTTGCCGCCGATGCCGCCGCTCGAGCCCTCGCCACCCTTGCTGCATCCCACGTTCAGCACAGCGGGCGTCAGCAATAGCGTGCAGAGCAATTTGCCCATTCGTCTGTGACCTAACGCTCTGGCCTGGATTGACTGCTCTGCTTGTCTCATGGCTATCCTTAGTCCGGTCTGTTCCAAT
>JBLNFG010001169.1:0-7851 GCA_050263495.1 Myxococcales bacterium
CGCGGTCGTTGAGTGTCGTCGCGGTCGTTGAGTGTCGTCGCGGTCGCAGATTGCGGCGTTTACGCGAGGGGCAAAGTGGGGTCTCGTGCGTGGGCTGGCTTTGCATCAGTGCGATGACCGAGTTGCTCGAAGACGCGGCGGTAGTCAGAAAAGCTGCCGCCCTGTCGGACCGCCTCCGCGACGGCCAGCCCCTCCGCCACGTCGCCTTGCGCCAACACGTGTTCAACCCAGGCCCAACGCGCGCTGGTCGCACGCACGTCAGCCCGCCCGGCGAGCTTGCGTCGGAGGCGCTGCAACCGCGACTGCACGAGGCTAATCCCGGCGAACGGGGTTCGATCGAGCGGCGTATTGCGTTTTGCGCAGAATGGTGAGATTCCGAGTGCAATCGGCAGGATCCGGGAAAGGCTGCTCACGAACTCGGCACATTCGTCGATGTCCTGGTCCGTTTCACCCGGCAAGCCTATCATCAGGTACAGCTTGAGACGATCCATCCCATTCTGGCGTGCGAGTTCGGCCGCTCGCGTGTAGTGGTCCTCTTTGCTGCGTCGATCGATCGACTCGCGCATTCGCTTGCTGGGTCCGTCGAGCGCCGTCGTCAAGGTGCGGTACCCGGCTTGCGCGAGCGCGCGGACAAATGGCTCCTTCAGCTTGTCGGGACGCAAACTCGAGAGGCCCACTCGTTTGCCGCGCTCGGCAAGTTCCGAAACGATCTCGACGATGGCAGGGTGATCGCTCACTGCCGCACCGACCAGGCCAACCTTGTTTGCTTCCTCCGGCACCAATCCAAGCACTCGGTCTTTATCCAGAATGCGCATACCGCCGTTGGTACTGCGACGCATAACACAATACTGACAGCCCCGAGAACAGCCGCGTTCGACCTCGACCAGGAACATGTCAGACAGTTCGGTGTGGGGCGTGCGGATCGCGCTGTAAGCCGGGAGCAGTTGATCGTCTGCACGCGCAACGTGTAGTGGCTTATCCGGGTTGACACTCGGCACAACCAGATGCGGATGATTGGACAAATGCTCGAGCAGCGCGCGGCGGGGCAGTCCTTGGCGCAAGGCATCGAGGATGAACGGCAACAACTCCTCTGCCTCGCCCACCACAAGGACATCAACGAAGGGCAAGAGTGGGCGCGGATTCGAGAACGTGAGTGGTCCACCCGCAATCACCAGTGGATCTCGCTCGGTGCGCAGGGCAGCCACGGGCGCGAGGTTCGCGAGCTCGAAGAGGCGCACCATGGAAGCGATCTCAAGCTCGTAGGCCACACTCAATGCAAGAACCGAAAAGTCGCCTAGCGTGCGGTTGGACTCGAGACTGGCAATTGGCTCAGGGTTCCCACCACCGTTCGTATCGTCAGGCAGAAACACGCGTTCAGCACAAAAGTCCGGAGTTGACTGGAGCATGCGGTAGATGGTCTGGTACCCGAGCGAACTCATCCCAACGTGATAGGGAGACGGATAGACGAGCGCGATCCGATTGGGTGCGTCGCGTTCGATGCGTCCCTGCTCTGCACGCAGGAGTGTCATGCGTCGTTCTTGCCAGGATGTGCTCGTCAAAGTCTGCGAAGGATGACACAAGCGCTGGCTTCAGGTGCGTTGGCGCACCCGAACGGGTTGCTTCTCGGGGTGCACCGCCCACTGGCGAAGCTCGAACATCCCGTACGGCGCAAAGCAAGTAACCTGACCCGGCGGTCGGATCTGATCGTTCCAAGGGTGCACCTGGACTGGTTGATCGACGGCGATGCCAAGGCGCAATGTGGGTGTCTCTAGGTATCTTGTCCGGCCGCGAAAATGCAGGAACCAGAGCTTGGGCAGTTCTAGCTTCTCACCGGTATCGGCTTTTCCTCACGACGGACGGATGCAGCACCACACGGGCAATTCGTGACTAAGGCGAATTGATGAGGGCCGTCACAATTTCCTATGCGCGGCGCCATACGTTCGCCAGCAACTGCTCCGCGTTTGTTTCCTATCGGTGCGCAGATTGCAGAACTGGCGCAAACGGTGGCTATCGTGACGCGAAGCTGCAAGAACCGGAGATTCGCCCTCGGACTTATCGAACCTAGGCTCGGCGAAGATGAGTTTTGAGTTAGCGATCAGTAAGAGGTAATCTCGGGCATTGAGATAGAAGGAAGTGCACATCCACGGGTGTGCACGGAAGAAGGTCTTACTGACGTGGCCGCTGAATGGCAAAAAGACGTGGAAATGGTCTGTGATGCGACAGTCTAATGGACAGTCTGCTGCGTGTTGCGACCGGCAATCGTCGGTGGTCGTTCCATTCCCTGTGCCGAATTCTGATGCGGGCCTCGTGAAAGCGTTGCGCGCTGGCTATCCTGAGGCGGTGCGGGTGCTCAGCGAGCGACACTTCGCGGAGCTGCTGCGGATTGCTGCGCGCATCCTCGGCCCCGACGCAATGCTAAAGGCGGTGGTCACGGAAGCCATGCGGCGTGCACTCACCAAGCTGGAGGAACTCGAGGACCCGACCAAGCTGAAAGTGTGGCTCACGTCCAGGGTGGTGGCCGCTTGCCGTGCTCGGCTGCGTTGGCGCAGGTACTTCGGTTGGATCATTCCGACAAAGCCCCGGGAGAACCTGGCAGGTGCTCTGGGCTACAGCGAACAGCTGCTCGGGGCATATCGCGTGCTCGATCGCATCGCAGACCGACAACGCGTCGTGTTCTGCTTGGTCATCATCCACGCCATGAGCCTTGCGGAAGTTTCTACGGTGCTTGGGCTGTCCTTGATCTCTGCTCGCAGCATCCTTGATCGTGCATGTCGAGACTTCGCGCGCTTGTCCGAAAACGAACCAAGCATCTCGCGTTTGAAGCTTCGCTCCGCCTAATATCGCGAACAGTTCGGTAACGGTCACGATGCCATCCCCCTCCTTTCTGACGCTAGGTGCCGAGCTAGCAAGCGAGCAAGATCGCATTCTAGCCGCACAGCCCATTCGTGAGCCCGATCTACTACGCCAAAGCCGCGAGTCGCTGCATGTCGCGCTGCCGAAGAAGCATCGATTCAGATTGTTGATGGTTGGTTTGTCCGTCGTGGTAACGACCGCAATTGCAGTTCTGTGGTTCGTGTTTCCTGTCGTCGGGTACACCGTCGACGGTGGGGCTACACCTAGCCTCGTCGATCCACGGCTTGGCCGGTGGATGACGTCAGCCAATCAGCCCACCACCCTCCATTTCAGCGACGGTTCGGTCGCGAAGCCTGCCCAAGACACGCGCTTTCGCGTCGTGGAAACGGGCCGTCGAGGTGCGTCCCTGCTTGTCGAATCTGGTTCCGTCGAGCTTTCGGTAGCTGGCAGGTACATGACCGAGTATCTGCTCGGCGCGGGTCCCTTTACCCTGGCGATGACCAAAGGTCGGGTCAAGGTATCGTTCAATGCCATGACTGACACGCTCGATCTCGATGTTCACGACGGAGTTGCCACCCTCGCCGGGTGTCAGTTCGGAGCGGGCGTTTCCGTCGCCGCGCAATCGAAATCGGGTCTGCGCTGCAGCAAGTAGACCGATGACAAAACGTTCGCTTACCCAGATCGGCGGCAACGTCGAGGTTTGGGCTGGTCTCCAGGAATTCGGGGAGCTTCTGACGAAGGCGCTCAGCGTCAACGACGACGAGCCTAGCGTCATGCGGCACGTGCACGGATTTCATTCCTACCCGGCGCGCATGCACCCGGACACTGCACGCAGCTTGGTGTGCGGATTGTGCCGCGAGCAAGAGTTGGTGCTCGATCCCTTTTGCGGAAGTGGCACCGTCCTGGTCGAAGCACGGCTACAGCGACGTGCCACATTCGGAATCGATGCAAATCCTCTTGCGGTTGCACTGGCTCGGCTCAAAACGCAGGGTTTTGACGCTGCGGAGCGTGATCTCTTTCTCGGGGCAGTGGACGCCATTTGCGAGCATGCGGACGCTCGTCGATGCGCAAAGGCAGGGCCGTCACATCGCTACCCGCAACATCAACGGGAAGCCTTCGATCCGCACGTCTTGCTGGAACTCGACGGTCTAACGCAGGGCATCGCTCAAGCATGCCCGCCGAAGCTCAAGCCCAGTATGCAGCTCGTTCTCTCGTCGATGCTCAACAAGGTGAGCCGTCGACGCAGTGACACGAACCAATCCGAATTCCAACGGCGGCTCGCAAGCGGTTTCACGATTCACTTCTTTGCGAAGAAGGCCCGAGAGCTGCTCGGCCGTTTGCTGGAGTATTCGGAACAGCTGCCAAAGGGTGGTCCGAGTAGCAACATTGAGCTCGGCGATGCACGGTCGCTTCCACTTCGGGATGCCACGGTCTCCGCCATCGTGACGTCACCACCGTATCCGGGGATCTACGACTACGTCGAGCACCACCGGCTGCGGCTCGAATGGCTCAGATTCGACGCGAAACATCTCGAACAGCACGAGATTGGCGCACACCGACACTTCGCGAGAACCAACGACCAGAATGCGTCGGCGGAGTGGGCCGCCCAACTGGGTGCGTGCCTCGACGAAATGGCACGCGTGCTCACCGCAAACGGAGTTGCCAGTCTCCTTATCGCGGACAGCGCCGTCGCGGGTCAAGCCTGGTACGCTGATCGCGCCCTCCAGCAACTCGCGGCACACCACGGCCTTCGGGTGGTCGGTGGAGCGAGTCAGCTTCGACAACACTACCACGCGCCGACCAAAGACGTCTTCCGCATGGCACCCCGACGTGAGCATTTGATCCTGCTCGGACGGAGTGCGACGTCCGCAAAGCTGCCGACAAGAGGGGGTGCTCAATCGCAATCGAATCCGCACGATAGTCGAGCTCAGTCGCAATCGAATCCGCACGATAGTCGAGCTCAGTCGCACTCGAATCCGCACGATAATCGAGCCCAGTCGCAGTCGAGTCCGCGCGATAACAGAGGCGAACCCCGACGAGGTGGTGACGGCGCACCGGATCGATCTGGCGCATCCAAACGCCGATAAGCCTTTGGTGATCCGCGTCGTGTCGAACCGCGGTCAAGTTCCGGATGTCGTGGGCGGAACGCGACTGATACCTCCGCCCACGCCGCTGGGAGACGCGGTAGATTCCGTGGAATTGGCATCGCCCCTTCAACCTAGGTGAACTCCGAGGAGAATCCGTGTAGCCTGGTATCTCGAGATGAAGATCCAGACTGCCACGATTGCCCGCCTGCGCGACGCTCTACTGCAGAGCGGACGCCGGCCGAGTCTGATCGAGAGCCCAGCCTATGAGACGTTGGCTCGTCGGGGATTGCTGAGTCCCGAAGAAACGGCAGCCCTCGAGCGTATCGATCCGATTGGCGAAGTCATGTATCTGATGATGGCCGCCGACGGACAGATTGGCGCCGAGGAAAAGGATGCTGTACGCGGCGCGATTCGCGGCCTCACCGGCAATCTCCTCCGTAGCGGCACGATCGAGTCGATGTTGAGTCGCTACGCGACGCGCATCCAGGAACAGGGGCGTGATGCACGCCTGCACCAGGTGGCGGAAACCCTGAGCGAGGTACCCGTCGAAGCGGAAAGCGCGTTCTCGCTCGCTGCAGCGGTTGCGCTCGCGGACGATCGCGTGGCGGACGAAGAGAACGAGTTTATCAATCAGCTCGCCGAGTGGTTCGGACTCACGCGCGAACGCGCCGACGAAATCCTGGACGAACTCGAGGAAGATAACGCCGGTTAGTACCGCTACCCTCTGAGCGCCCGCATGCCCGCGACAAGCATCACGACGCCAGCCGCTTCACACGCGCCTACTGCGCTCGATGCGGTACTACGCTAGGTCGAAGTTGACCACCGTCGTCTTGACGTGAATCGCGTCGAATGTCGTCGTTACGCAGCGTCGAAGTAGAGGCCGCCCTCGTCGTCTCCTGGCGTCGATCGCATCGAATGCCGTAATTGCGACGCACCAACCAAAATCAAAATTGACCACTGCACGTTTGACAGGCGATCCTCGCCGACGCACTGAACCTGTTCATCGTCGAGCACGGACCGCGCTCGATCGCAGCGCAACGACGTCCCCCTCACTCGTCGAGCACGGACCGCGCTCGATTGCGGCACAACGACGTCCCTTCACTCGTCGAGCAAGAACCGCGCTCGATTGCGGCACAACGACGTCCCTTCACTCGTCGAGCAAGAACCGCGCTCGATCGCAGCGCAACGAGTTCCCCTTCACTCGTCGAGCAAGAGCCGCGCTCGATCGAGTGCCTCGGCTACGGGCGCAACTCGTGGATCGGCATCAATGAAGGCGATCAGCTTCTGCATCGCGTCGCGATAGTGATCGCGATCGAGCTCCCCGCGCAGGAGCTCGGTTCGGAGAAACAAACCTGCCGTTTGCACCACGTCGCACAGGCAATAATCTCGAACTTCTTGGATCCTGCCAGCGTGCACCAGCGGTCCCACGTCCTTGCCATCCACGCCGACTTTGCCGGGCAGCCCGCAGAGTTTCGCGAGCACGTCGAGCTTGGCTGGCTTTGCGGCCCCGTGGTCAGCAAGATAATCCATCAAGTCCAGGTGGCCGTCCGGTGAGAAGCGATAACGCACGTCGCGGCTCGCGTAGTAGTGCCGCAGCGAGACCCCGTGACGCAGGCATCGTGCCGCAATTACTGGAAGATCGAAGCCGCGGCCATTGTACGTGACCATCGTTGGGCGTCGATCTTCCAGAAACTTTGCGAAATCGCTCAAGATCCCTTTCTCGTCCTTGTTCTCACCCACGCAGCCCAACTTGCGCGGGTCGTGCCCCTCACCCATCGAAAGTACACCAATTACGACGACTTTGTGATGTGGCGGCGCGGGCAGCCGCTCAGCTTCGCTGGCCTCAGCCATCGGTAGCTCGGGATCCAAAATGGTTTCGATATCGAGGACCAGGTAGGTACGAGCCACCGGGTCAAAATGGACGAAGTTGGGGGTCCGGGTCAATCGCGCTGGTAAATCGGCCTAATTTCAACTACTTTCGCATAGTTGAAGTGAACCGGTTTTTCGCGTCCAAGCTCGCAGCAGAAACGTCTCGACGTGAAGGCGCTTCTCCCGATCGAAATCTCGAAAGGTTGAGGAGTGCCCGTTCGACGCTTTGCGCTGAAGAGAGGACGCCCAGCCCTCTGCGGAACACATGTCTCGAAACACGTTGGTCATCAATTGCGATCTTCGAGAGACACGCGTGTGTCTCATTGAAGACGGCGTCATTGCCGAACTCCATCTGGAGCGATCCCAGCACCGTGGCAGCGTAGGTAACATCGTACTTGGACGCGTTACCCGCGTCTTGCCTGGGATGCAGGCAGCGTTCATCGACATCGGTATGGAGCGGGCAGCATTCTTGCACGTCGAGGATCTGATCCGCCCGGACGATTTCGAGGCGTATCTGGACAAGGGCGATCGACGCGAAGAAGAGCCCTCCGGCAAAGGCGACGGTAGCCGCCGCTTCCACGGTCGAGCCGATGAAGAGGCGTACGACGACGAGGACGAAGGCGCACAGACGATCTGGGACGAGGAGCCCGACAGCGATCAGGGCAGAGGAGCCACCCCGTCCGGCAGCAGTCGGGCGGCAGAAGATCGGGAGCTCGATACGGAACCGGAGCCCGAAGATATCGTGCTGCCCGCTCGGCAGAAGCTCCCGTTATCCGCCGAGGCACGTCAGGCCATCCTGGACGAGGTAGGTGCTGAAAAATCTCCGGCAGCCGCGCTCGATCGGGTGGGCGACGAATTGGTCGGCGCAAAGCAGGTTGAAAGCGACGCAGTCACCGAAGAGGACGAACTCGGTGAAAGTGACGACGAACACCTCGAACTCGACGCCCTAGATGAGTCTGACGCGGAAGAGTCCGACGCGGAACCCGTGTCAGATGAGGACGAGATCGAGGACGCGGACGCGGAGGACGACGACGCCCTGGAT
>JBLNFG010001170.1:0-7046 GCA_050263495.1 Myxococcales bacterium
CGACAACCAACGCGTCCGGGGAGGCGATCTTCTAGTCGAACTCGATGACGACATTGCTCGCACCAAAGTCGCCCAGGCCGAAGCGACGTTGGCAGCGGAGACGAGCGCAGCCGCCGCCGCGGAGGCTGACGCTGTAGTTGCCGTACGCTTGGCAAAGGGCAATCGAGGGATGAGTGAGGCTCAACTCGCGAGTGCGAGAGTGTCAGTAGACGCCGCGCGCGACCAAATCCGTGAGGCTGAGGTGGCACGAGAGGCCGCCCACGCAGAGGAGCGACGCACGGCGGCCGATCTGCTGCGGACTCAAAAGCTGGCCAATACCGGCACCGCGTCGGTCGCTGAACTCGAACACGTCGAGGCTGACCATCGACAGGCCGCCTTCGCCCTTGAGCAAGCGGACCTACGTATCAGCAACGTTCGGAACGCCGTTATTCACGCTGCCACCCGTGAGACTGAAGCGACGGCAAAACTGTACGGAACTCACGTAGAAGCATTGGTCGACCAGGCATCGAGGAGGGCACAGGCAGCTCGCGCGCGAGTTGGCGTCGCCGACGCGGCACTCCTCCTTGCACGGCTCGAGTTGGACTACACGAAGATCCGCTCACCCGCGGATGGAATAGTGTCGAAGCGCAGCGTGACAGTGGGTCAGATGGTCGATGTTGGTCAACCCGTTGTCCAGCTCATTGCTACGCAGCGCCTCTGGGTCACAGCTAATTTCAAGGAGACTCAGCTCAAGGAAATGCGTGCTGGACAGGGCGTACGATTGAAGTTTGATGTCGAGCCAAGCACAGAGTATTCCGGGGTGGTCGAGAACTTTTCAGGGGCTACTGGAGCTCGCTTTGCGCTCTTGCCTCCGGACAACGCGACGGGCAATTTCACCAAAGTCGTTCAGCGTGTTCCGGTGCGCATTCGCCTCGGTGACGTAGCGCTTCCGTTGAACCTCATTCCCGGTGTGAGCGTTGAAGCAACGGTTCTCACGCGCTGATTCCATGGTCACCACGGTGCCGCAAACTCAACGCCGAAAGTGGTTTGTCGCGGTGGCCGTCGCCATGGGAGCCCTCATCGAGATCGTTGATGCGAGCGTCGTCAATGTTGCCCTAAGCCACATTCAAGCGTCCTACGGCGCAACGTTGACTCAGGTGAGTTGGGTTGTGTCAGGGTACTCGATTGCGAATGTCATCGTCCTGCCTCTCGCAGCTTGGATCGGTCAAAGAATTGGAAAGAAACACTGGTTTCTTCAATCTAACGCGTCAACTCGGAGGGAGCATCGGCGTTGCCCTGCTGGCTACCATCATCTCGAATCGCCAAGCCGTTCATCGTGGAGTTCTGGTCGAATGGTTGAACCCGGCAAGGCGCGTTGCTGCTGACCATCTCGCCCAGGTCACGGAGAAGTTCGCCTCGCAAGGTGAGCCGCTTGCACGGGCTCACCAATCTGCGGTTACAGTGTTGGATGGCCTTGTGGAACGTCAGGCACTCATTCGTGCCTTCGACGATGCCTTCCTGGTGACGCTGCTGATCGTGCTATTTGCGTTGCCGCTCCTCTTGCTCTTGGGAAAGCCGCGTCCGCTAGGTCAAGCTCGGCCGCGCTGGAGCCGCAGTTAAGTCGACATGGGCGACAGTGCGCACCTAGTCAACGACTTGAATATCACGTCAAACAGGAATCCAAATCTCAAGGTTCCGAATTTCAAACAGTGGTTCCGGACAGCGCACCTTCGCCGTACGTTCGATCTGGTTTGGTAGGGATCCCGGAAACGGCGCGACGAACAGTCGCCTGCTCGTTGCTGTCTCGGATGAAACTGAAGGGATCCGACTCGAACCAGGACTGCTTGTACGGTAGCCGCGTGGTTCGGCCCAAGGTGGTGAAGTACTGCGGATTACGCAGAACGCGATAGAGACGGGCAGCAACTTCGTGCAGCCCGCGATACCCCATGTAGTTGTTGTTGGGCCCAAAGATCGGTAGGACTGGGATCCCGAGTTTCGCCGTCCAAACGTTTCCGCCGAGGTGGCCAACGTAGATATCTGGCTTGAGGCGTTTCAAGAGATTGACCTGCTCGAAAGGCTGTGACGCCCCAACATTGACCGGAAGATTCTCCTCCAAATCCTGGAAAAGGACGTCGCCATAGCGATCATAGTGATGGGCGCGCACGGCCAGTACTTCCATGCCGA
The DNA here is from genome assembly GCA_050263495.1 of Myxococcales bacterium. GTDB lineage: Bacteria > Myxococcota_A > Polyangia > Polyangiales > Polyangiaceae > FEN-1139. Next base: position 2,164 of record JBLNFG010001170.1, read on the forward strand.
GATCTTCACGCAGCAGGATAGCTTGTGCACCAGCGCGGATTTCGCCTGCACTGGTGAAGGTGCACTTGCCGCGCAAGACGGGTAAAAACGGCAGCAGCGCCGAGCGAACCTCGGCCTCTTCGGCTGCCGCTACCTGCTCGGCCTTCTCGCGTAGTCCGAAGAAGTCTGCGATCTCGAAGAGCCACCTGCGGGTGTGGGTAATTCCGATCGGAATGGTATTGAGTACGTAGGGTACGCCGTAGAGCTCCTTCAAGTGCTCGACGAAGTAGTCATCGTGAGTAGCGCAAATGCTAACCGAAAGGGCTGCGTCTTTAGCCGCCGCAAAGCGATTGGGGGCGGCGAAGCAGGGCAGAACGTTGACCTCCAAACCAATTGCTTGAATCAGTCGAGTCAACTCGACTTCGTCGCCGCGGCTCATTGATGCAACATTGAGCAGGTTGACGGTGCGCCTCCCTCGCTCCTTGTCAGCTTGACGTTGAACGGCTTGCTCAGCGGTGAGCTTCGGCTGGCCATCGACTTCCTTCAGCAGGTACTTGAGGATCGCGTGGTAAACGACATCGTAGGCTGTGGCGACGATCTTGGTCTTGAACCCTGCGCAATGCAGGGGCAGAATTCTCGCCTTAACGTCTGCCTGAACCCGCTGCACCACCTCGTCGGTGTCATCACCGATGACGGCTGGTACGCACGAGTTGGCCACGAAGATCACCTGCGGATGGACCCGGCGATCGACTTCGCGCAATGTCGCCTCGAGCCGCGCTTCGCCCCCGGACACTACCTCGATTTCTCCCAAGTTGGTCGAGAACCAGTACTGGCCGATTCTGCCAGTGTTGCCTCGAGCCGCTTGATTCGTCTTTGATAGCCCCGCCATGGACAACAGACAGCTGCCACAACCGACTGGCCCATGAAAAACGATCACCGATTCGGGAATGGTACCGGCGATGGCCATGGACAGCATGAGCTGGCAGCCTGTGGATTGGGAGAAGCTTCGATTGTTGTTTCCGAGGCACCCGCCCTTGGAACCAGCAACGAGCTCGCAAGCAGTACCGCCGAACGCGTTGCAGGCCTTAAGTCGCTTCTCTCTGGTGGGTGGACCACTGGCATCGAGTAGATTCATCTGGGTTCTTCCTTTTGATTAGCGAGCGGCCAAGACGACGGTGTAGATGTCCTCGACCAAGGTAAGGGCACCATTGAGGCCGGCGTAACCGCGGCCGAGAACGAGGCGATTCGAAACGGGATACGAGACCGACAGATGGCCAGCGCCGATGCTCTCGGCAAAGTCGCGATCGAGTCGACTGCCCAAGACGAACGCGGGCGAAAATGCATGATGGTAACGATTACCATTCGGTCGCGGCCAACGTTCTTCAAAGTGACCAGCGATGCGACTCGTATCGGTGTCGAAGACGACCTTCTTGTCGGCGTCGTCGACGAAGTCCGCGAAGCGCTTTCGTAGGGCGGGCTCTTCGCCCTTTTCGAGCTGATCGGTCACTACGATAAGCTCCGTCAGCCACCCGAGCTCTTGATTGACGAATCGGGTCAGCGCATGGGCGTAGTCGATATTGCCAATTACTACAGCGTAGCGCTGCAAGTCGATGTCGCTGTAGGCATCCGCCATTCGGTTGAAGACGTGATAGTAGAGTGCCTCTTGCTCTGAAAGGTACCGTTCCACCTTCACCACATCGAGTTGGAGCTTTTCGGCCAGATCCAGCATGAACTTCCGAGTTGCCTTGGCGCCAATCGGCAAGTCCGTGGATAGGTAAGGCGTGCCGTGGACTTCCTCGAAGGCGCGCGCAGCCGCATTTCCATGCACGGGGGAAACGACAATGTTGAGTTCGGCATTCGCGGACTTGCGGATCTCCTCGAGTTCGTCCTTCGCCGTAAAGAATGTGTTGACCTTCAAGCCCAGACCTTCCAGCAGTCGGCGCAGCTCGATCAAATTTCCATGCCACCAGACGTCTTGTGCCGGGGGTATTCCCCAAATGTTGACCTGACCCTTGACGCGTTCGGTGGATTTTGTGACGAAGTTGCGAAACAAGGATTCAAGCGCAACGTCGTAACCCCAGAGGGAATCCCCCTTGAAGCCCGCTCCGGATATGTGGATCGCTGGGGCCCTATCGTTGCGCTTCTCGTTGTAGTCCCGAACGACCGCAGGTACGTCATCACCGATGATCTCAGCCGTGCAGCCAGTAATCACCGCAAATAGTTCTGCGTCGATGATCTCAGCCGTATTGCGCATCTGCTCGACCAGTCGCTCGCTGCCGCCAAACACGACCTCTTGCTCACCAATCGCGCTTGCAGGAATCGAATTTCCGCCGCAGTAGCCACTTCCGAGGTATCCCGAGGCGCCTAAAACACTGACAGACGTCATGCCCCCGCAGCCAACTGATGCGTGCAGTATTGGAACAGTGCGCGGTAGGGCATTGACGGTCGCAAGCGCGCCGCCGAGTGCGCAGGACGCACGTGGTTTCTCAATGAAGGTAGCTCCGGACATTCTGGAACATCGTAACGCAAGAGGCGCACCATCGGACACCGTCGTCTGTGTTGGCCGTCGGATCTGCGATTGAAGAGTTTGGGCCGTGGGTATTGACGGGACGGGCTCGCCGTCCAGAGCTGATACCGTGCCAAGCCACGGGGTGCCCGCGCCCTTCACGGGTCGTCGGACTGAAGGATGGTGGCCGGGGCGGCAACCTCTGCTGGGAACGTCAACGACACCACGAACGCCGCGACTTCGAGCGCGCCAATGCTCCAGAAGATGGTCCGCATTCCCGCCTCGAGTGTGCCGGTGATTGTGTCATGGCCACGGCCCCGATTCTCTACTCCGCGGGTTTCACGGCGGTTACCAGATAGCGCTCAGCCTCGTCGACGGTTGTTCGAATCCGTAGCCCGACGCTTGCAATGAGGTCTGCCGTCTCAGTCGCCGGAGCGAGCACGTCCTTATGGACTGCATCTCCCGCCTCAGCGTGGATGAACTCGCCCACCGTCAGACAGTCGGGCGAGTAAGGCGCGGGTGAGATTCCCCGTGCCGCAACCAACGTCGAGAACGGTTTCGGTGGCCAGAACGTCGAGTGCTTTCAAACCTTCTTCAAGCTTCGGAATGACAATGGCAGGGTCATTGAAGCTGTCCCACTTGTCGGCAATACCATCAAAATGAGCAACATGACGATTGGTGTTCATTCGACTATTCTCTAGCGTACGTTCGAGTGTCTCGATGCAGCGTTATGAACAAGCCGTGTCACGCGAGCAGACTGCTCCGTTGCAGTCTTCATGCCGCGACGCGATGAGCCACGCGTCCCGATCTGGATCCGATCTTGCAGAGACGCAGTCGGAGTAACGAGGTGACGCACATGATCTCACTAAATCTCGACAACCCCCAATTGGCGCAGACTTACGACGAAATTAGCGACTCGCAGTTCGATAGCGGACGCAGGCTCATCAGCCTGCTCGATGTGACGTCTGGCTCCTCAGTGCTCGACATCGGTTGTGGAACAGGCAGGCTTGGGTTTCACATTGCCGAAGTGTTGGGCGCCACGGGCACGCTCGTTGGGCTTGATCCATTGGCGGATCGAATCTCCGTAGCCAGGCAGAAGAACCTCTACCCGAATGTTGAGTTTCGTGTTGGATCGGCAGAAAACCTGAGTGGCATTGCCAGCGACAGCATCGACGTCGTCTACTTGAGTGCGGTGTTTCATTGGGTCGAGCAAAAGGCTACGGCGCTGCGCGAAATCAACCGAGTGCTCAAGGTTGGTGGGCGGATCGGCCTTACTACCAACGCGAAAGAGTTGGCTCTGTCGACCACGCTGGCTGAAGTAACGGCCAAAGTGTTCGCGCGAGATCCCTATCGAGCTCACGTACGGCCTGATGACTTTGCGCCCTTGCGGTTTGGTGTGACTTCCACTCAGCTCATCGAGCTCTTCGTCGAGGCGGGCCTGAAGCTGCAATCCTTGCAAGTCCAATCCATCCAAAGATCATTCAAGAATGGCAGGACCGTCGTTGATTTTGCCGAATCGAGCATGTTTGGGAACTATACCGGGAAACTTCCCGAGTCTTTGCGCGCTCAAGCTCGCGCCGAGTTGGCACTTGAGTTTGACCAACTACAAGAAGCGAACGGGATAAGCGCGCTACTCTACACGGTATTTGCAGTCGCGCGCAAAGTCGCCGTTACCCGCACCACGAATCACGCGCAATCTGTGATGCATTGAGCTGCTGGAGCTCCTTGAGTGCTGCCTCCCGAAGGGTGGGTCACGGCCTCAAGTGGCAGTGCGCAGCGCAGCGGGCCTTTCGGTTCGGGTGTGCCCGGACACTACTTGAGATTGTTCCCTACCGAGAACGCCCTGGCGAGTTTCTCGCCGATGGCGAAGTAGTGGTTGTTTCCGAACCCGCCCCAGAGAATCGCCTGGGTCTTCTCGATATCGGGCAAACCCCTCGGACCAAGAACGTCCTCGTCTGCCAGAATACTAACCACTTTGCCGATGAAGATTGTATGCGTGCCCAGCTTGTGGTGCTGAAACAGCGTGCACTCTAGGGAGAAGGGGAGTTCAGCGACCAGTGGGGCATTCACCTTCTCGCTCTTGAGCGGCGTGAGGCCCGTATCTTGAAATTTGTCGCAATCGCGCCCAGATACTAGGCCAACATAGTCCGCCGATTCGACGTGCTTGCGTGAGGGAATGCCTACCGTGAACGCTTCAGTGTGCAAGATGTTGTGATAGGTGAGCGTCGCTTCACGCAGGGAGACGGCAACGCAAGGTGGGTCGCTGCAGCAGATCCCACCCCAGGCGGCATTCATCAGGTTTGGTTTGCCGTCCGCGCCGAAGGTGCCGACGAGCAAGACGGGGTGGGGATGGAGAACGGTGGCGGGTTCGATGGCAATTCTCTTCATGGAAGTTCTC
>JBLNFG010001171.1:0-5963 GCA_050263495.1 Myxococcales bacterium
CACATCATTAGGCCAGATATGCCGATGACGGTCACCCCCCAGAAGACCGCCATGTAGTCAAACTTTTCCCAGTAAGTGAAGCGATCGAAGCTGGGCCTCGGCCCGCGACCGATGAACCATCTGGCATGGGCAAGAAGATCCCGTGCGTCCTGCAGATTCGGTACAGGCGAATCCGGTCCCACTGCGAACCTTAGAAAGCGCACGAGCTGGAGCCTGCCCCGCCCGTCACGGAACTCGCTTGCTCGACGTCGGATCGGTCCGATCAGGCTCGTGAGATGGACGATGAAGTAAACGAGCGTCAGGATGGCTCCCAAACGGTGCATTCTGCCTGCGACTTGCACGCCGCCGATCCAGTCGAACACCGCTTGTGCCCACGGAGCCGAGTGAAACATCAACGGCATTCCCGTTGCCACCAGTGTGAGAAAGCTAACGATCACGAGCGGGTGGCAGAAGCGATCGACAGGACGAAACCGCTGGTAGAGCTTGGACTTGCCCTCGCCGGGGGTGCTTCGCGGTAGCTCACGGGTCTTCGTGAAGTGGACCATCGAGCGACCGAACCAGGTACTCGGTAGAAACTACTGAGACGTCGCAAGAGCCGATTCAATGGATCGACGACCTCGACTTGTCGCCACGATGGCCTGTCACCTCATGATAGAGTGAGAAACGACACATTGTCACCGGCGAGTTAGGAGAGAAGCCCGCTTCGAGTGTCGGACGAAGCAAAGAGTACTTCCGAAGCTGGACCGCCGCCGACCCTCGGTGGCCCGATTGGGCCTAGTCGAAGGGGCCGCTCTCTCGTCCTATCCGTAACGATGGTTCTGACAGTGCTGGTGTTAGCGGCAACCGCCGGATACGTACATCGGCGTGTTCGAAGCGCTTCGGCATTTTGCCTGTCCTGCCATGGCGCAACGGCTAGTGAGTTGGGAACTCATGCCCATGCCAAGTTGAATTGCGTCAGCTGTCATCGGAATGAGTTCTGGACCGGGGTGGGACTGCTGCTTCTGCCAAGCCGCGCCAAGGCGACCGACCACGGTCAGGTGGACCTGTCCCGCTGCAAAACGTGCCATTTCGATCAGCATCGAGATTCGAAAACGGCAAGATCCGTCGGTCATCAGAACCACGTGACAGCAAAGACGCAACTGACCTGCAACAAGTGTCACGTCTTGAGTCGGCATCAGTCTGCCGTTGATCCGCGCTCGTGCGGTACGTGTCACGACCAAGTGAAGGTGCACGAGCATGGGATGAGTGAAGTTGCGTGCCTGTCTTGTCACCAGTTCATCAAGCAAGGCAAAGCGGGCGACCCGGGTGCTACTGGATGTCCCACCTGTCATAGTGGCAAGCCGCTGCAGCCCGGACAAACCATCACCTCGACCGCGACCAAACCCATCACGGCCGCGGTGGTGCACGGAAATGTAAACGCCTGCCGATTGTGCCATGAGCCACATCGCCCCGACCCCGCCAATCGGCGTCACGGGAGTGATTGTGCTTCGTGCCATAAGCGGGTGGTAGACCAGCACTTGGAGGCGAAGATCCCCGCTCACCGAAATTGCGGGGAGTGTCACGCGGTGCATGGACCGCGACCCAAAACACCCGATCTCTGTGTCGGGTGCCATAGCAATGAGTTTGGCAAGGCGTCCGACGGCAAATTAGCGACACGACACCAGGGATGCTCGGGTTGTCACAAGGCTCACGCCTTCCGCCCCAAGGCACAGCAATGCTCGGACTGTCACAATCCCGTTCAGGCCGTTGTGACCTCATGGAATTCGGACGTTCACCGAAACTGTCTGAACTGCCACAGTGCTCACGATGGGAAGAGTCCGGCATCGGCGTGTCCGGCTTGTCACGAGGCTCAGCGCGCACACGGGCACGACAAGTGTACCGTTTGCCACGAACCGCATACGGACAAGACTTCTGCGAAGCCTTGTATTGCATGCCATCAACCCGTATTCGAGCGGATTGCAGGCTCGAAGGTAGAGCAGCACCGCGCCTGCGGCTCTTGTCATGCCACGCACGCGGCGCCACGGGCACCAGCTCGGTGCGCGGTCTGTCATGGACAGATTGCCGAACGAGCGCAGGTAGCCACAGCCCCTGCCCATCAATCCTGCATTTCGTGCCATCGATCGCATGAGTTTTCTGCATCGCCCCAATCGTGTCAGAACTGCCACCGAGCTGCGGATCTAGGCCCGCACCGCGCGGTCTGCACGAAGTGCCATCAATCCCATGGTCCCCCAGGCCGGCAGGCGGCGTCGTGCACGACGTGTCACGTGAACATTGCGCCGGGTCGGGGCCAGCACAGCGATTGCGCCAGTTGTCACGGGATCCACAAGCAACCCAGTGGAGGGCCTGCATGTGTTGCCTGCCACCAAGCAAAGGTTGCTGCTGCAAATACCTGGCAGCCAACCGAGCACCAGAGATGCGACACCTGCCACCAGCTGCATTCCGATAAGGTCGCCAAAGATTGTGGGGAATGCCACGCCAAGCAATCGAAGCAGACGCTAGCCAAAGGTCACGCGTGTCTGTCGTGTCACAACCCGCATCAGAGCCCAACGCTGAATTCAGGTTTATGTTTGGGATGCCACCAGAGACAGGCGCGTGCGAGCGCTGGAGCAACGGGTACTCACGCGAGTTGTATCAACTGCCATCAACCGCATGACAACCAGCTGCCTAGCTGCCGCACTTGTCATCAAAGCCAGCCAGGCGCGCATGCTTTCACAGGACATCAGCGCTGCTCAGCCTGCCACCTGACGCATCAAGTCGAGTTTGGGGGCAAGCAGCAGTGCCTGGATTGTCACAAGGACAAGTTCGACCATTATCCCAAGGCGACGACTTGCATCGCGTGTCACTCATTTCGTTGAACTCCGCAAGCGAGAAATCATGAAACATTCACCCCAATACCTTTGGCCCGTACTAGCGATCCTTGCAGCAGGCGTTGTTGCTTGGGTGACGCAGCCGCATGCGAGCGCGTACCCCGCAGCGTCGGTAAGCGAGTCACAATCCGAAAGAACGAGCAAAGTGCGTGACTCTCCCGAGACAGCCCAGTCCGAAGCCCTGGGCGAACGCGTCGAAGGAGAAGTCGCCGAGATCATCAATGTCCCAAGTTATACCTATTTGCGGATCGCTCCGCCTAAAGCTCAGAGCTCCACCGAATCTCGTGATGTCTGGGTGGCAGTCGCAACAGCCCAAATCGAAATGGGGCAGAAGGTTGCGGTCGTGGGCGCGCAACGGATGAACGATTTCACCAACAAGACACTCAATCGAACGTTTGGCACGATCTATTTCGGTGCGCTCGAAGCAGGAACGGAACAAGCCAGTCGGGCAAAATTACCGAAGAATCACCCGAACTTGCCTGACGACGTCGTCGCGACACCCGACGCGGATCGGACGGAGCTTCCCGTGGGCCACCCACCGATCGGGCTACCCCATCCCGACGTTGCACGATCTGGAGCTGCCGCCCAGTACAACGGCAGCATGGACGCACCGCATGGCGCGCCAGCCGCGGCGGACGATCAGATCGCGGTCGGCAAGGTCGAACGGGCTTCGGGCGCCTTGGGTCACACGGTCTCGGAAGTCGTTCAGCAGCGCAGCAAGCTGGTCGGTAAGCAGGTACGAGTCCGTGGTGTCGTCGTAAAAAGTATGTCCGGCATACTGGGCATGACCTTCGCACATATCCGCGATGGAAGTGGGAAGCCCACATCCAGTGATCACGACTTGACCGTCACCAGTCGGCAGGATCTCAGCGTCGGGGCCACCGTGACGCTCGAGGGGACAGTCATTGTCGATAAGGATTTCGGTGCCGGATACACCTATCCCGTGCTGCTCGAGGCTGCCCGATTGGTGGACCAATAGCCATGTGTGCTCGTCGGCTTGGCAAGCTTAGCAGGAGACGCTGGTTCGCGGATTGCTGCGGAGCAACCGTGCTGACCTGCGCACAGATCGCCGCAGCTGAGCCGTCGACGAACGATTTCCGTCTCGGGGCGACAAAAGCCGCCGCCCCTCCAGACGAGCACCAAATCAGTCAGGTGACGCCGCAGCTAGCTGTGCCGGACTCAGTGACCGTGGAGGCCAGTTCGTCCACGTACATTCCACTGTTTCAACGCGCGCTGATGCCCGGACCTGCCGGGGCAGTGGCAAGCCCCGCGACGGGTCTTCCGGTCTACGAATACTTGATGTTGCGAGTGATTGATGCCGACACACCCTGGGCGAAGAACAGTATCGATACGGAGCTTTCGCTCTGGGGTTCCGCGTCTGTGGTGGGAACGGACGTAGAGGGACGCGGCGGAGAGCGTCGCATCGATGGCGACGTTTCGGTGGCGGCGGTGACGCACCGATTGGGGCCGGGATTCGTGAAGTTGGGTCGGCAGTACGTGACGGGAGGAGCCGCACGCTTTGCCCACTTGGACGGCATCTCGGCGGCGTATCGCAGCGAGTGGGGATTCATGGCTTCGGGCTATGCGGGGTACACGGCCCTGCCCCGTTGGTATCACGTACCCAACTACCGACTCCTCGGATCTGCCACGGACTCGATGGTGCAAAGACCCGAGGACTTCCCTCGTGCCAGTCGTAGCGGCAATTGGATGGCAGGCGGACGCCTCGGCTATTCGCAGCCGAAGTACGGGGAGATTGGCGTCTCTCTGCACGAACAACACGAAAATTCCGCACTCGGACGACGCGATGTGGCGGTGGATTTGCATCTGCCGGGCAGCGAGACGCTGGACGGCGACGCACGGGTACTGTTCGATCTCGATAGCGGAAAATTGGCGGACGGCTTCGTTGGTCTGGGCTGGCATCCCGTTCGTCGACTAGATCTTGCGCTCGATTACCGCCGCATGACACCGACTCTGCTCATGTCGAGGCAATCGGTACTCTCGGTGTTTGCCGTTGACCGTTTCGACGAATTGGGTGGTGAAGCACGTTACCGCGTCGGTCACGGCTTGGTTGTTTTCGCTGGCAGCTTCGTCGAGTGGTTCGAGAGCGGTGACTACGGTGTGCGAGTACGTTCAGGTGTTCGCGCCACGCCGGATGACAAGCACCGACTACTCGTAAATGCCGTGTATACCCGCGTTACGGAGCCATTGAACGGATATCACAGCACGCGTCTCTCGCTGGGTTATCGTCTGGCAGTACCGGTCTATTTGACGGCTGAACAGTACTGCTATCTGTACGACAGGGCCATCCATGGCGCAAAAACGTCGACCGTTCACGCGTTGACTGCTTCCTACCGTCCACAACGTGCGTGGGAGATCCTCTTGGGCGGTTCTCTGTTCAGTTCACCGTATGCCGCTCTCGATGCCCAGACCATGTTGCGCCTGGTGTACACCGCCGGTGCGGCCATGGGAGGCGAGCCATGAGAGCCCGGGATGTACTCTGCTTGGCGATCGCAATATTGATCGTCTGCATCGGGAACGTCGCCTGTGAGCGCAAAGTGTCGCGCTTTCAGCATCTCGACCATCTCAACGTCGAGTGCGGAGGGAAAGGGCGACCTGCGTGCCAGAGCTGTTCGAGTTGCCATGGAAAAGTGGCCAAGGCGAGCCAGGAGCTACCCCCGTGGGTCAAGACCTGTGAGAGCTGCCATGACGACGGCGTCGCCTTGATGAACCGCTCGCTTCGTTTTGCGCGTGCGCAGTCCGAGCGCTTCGAACGAATCACCTTCCCTCATGACAAGCACCTGTCGTTGGGCCCGATCCACGGCCAGTGTGTGTCTTGCCATGCAGGCGTCGTCGATCAGGAGAAGGGTGCTGCTCGTTCGCCCCCCATGAGCAAGTGTCTCGAATGCCACCAACACGATTTCGAGCGAGCGAATTGCACCCCGTGTCACGAACGTTCCGAGCTGCCTCGGCTGCTACCTCAGACCTTTTTGCGGCATGACGCGGCTTGGCTCGAGCGGCATGGGATCTCCGCGTCGCGTCAGGCCAACATCTGTCAGGCCTGTCACTCGCAAACCTGGTGTGCCGACTGTCATGAAC
>JBLNFG010001172.1:0-8289 GCA_050263495.1 Myxococcales bacterium
GTCGGCGCTGAGCTTGCGTTAGGTACCGGAGCTTTGGATCTGTGGGTCGCTGACATGCAGGCCGTCTATCCATCAATCATGGACGTAGCGGACTGCGTGCGCACGCCCGTGATCACGACGAGTGACTCGTGTCGTTTGCCAGGGGCAAACCATATCGCGTTGCCGTCGCTTCTCGGCGGCCACGACCACGCGTCTCACGACCACGCGTCTCACGACCACGCGCACCACGACCACGCGCACCACGACCACGCGTCTCACGACCACGCGCACCATCGCGACGACGCAGAGCGCTCTGTCGAGATTACGGAGCAACTTTCGACCCTCGGCGAACGCATCGTGCGTGAAGCCATTCGCAGCCACGTTGCGCGTCGAGGGGTTCCGCGCAAGATTCCGGACGTGAGTGTGGCCGCCGAGGTCGGCTACAGTGCTGAAGCCGTTCTCAATGACCTTGGTGGCGCAAGCCGCGCTGTGGATCTGATCCGCGCCGGACAGATCCGCGGCATCGTCAATCTGGTGGGATGCAATAATCCGAAGGTCCTGTACGAACGCACGATCGTGGATGTGGCTCAGGTGCTTCTCGATGGCGACGTTCTCGTGCTGACGAATGGCTGCGCCTCCTTCGCGTTGCTCAAGGCTGGGTACTGTCAGCCCGCGGCGATCGATCGAATCGGTTCGCGCCTCCGCCAAGCCCTGACGGGTCCTCCGTCGCTACCCCCCGTGATTCACCTCGGGGAATGTCTGGACAACGCACGCGCATCAGGTCTGTTTCGCGCTCTGTCGGATGAGCTTGGCATTGCGTTGAATCGGCTACCATTCGCGTTCGCAAGCCCAGAGTGGTCTAACGAAAAGGGGGTCGGTGCTGCCCTCAGTTTCAGACTGCTCGGACTGAATTCGTATCATTGCGTTCGAGCTCCGACCTTTGGTTCCGAGGTCGTCGAGCGCTTTCTGGAACACGACACCCAGCAATTGCTTGGTTCGGTCATGGTGGTCGAAACCGAGCCAGTCGCGCTCGGGCGCCGCATCGTAAACGACTTGGAACTTCGTCGTCAGGGGCTTGGCTGGACCTAGATCGTGGAGAATCGGATCACATGAATTGGACAACGCCGTCTCGCATTGCTCGCCTCACTGCACTCCTTTTGTTTTTGTGTCTGTCCGTCGCGTGCAAGTCCAAGTCCGCCGGCACGTCACCGCCCGTGAAGGTATTGCGGATCGGATACCTGCCGATCACGGACCACCTCACGGTGATCGCCAAGGCACGGTCGAGCTTTCACGGCGTGGATTTTCAGCCGCTCCGATTTGGTTCGTGGCCGGAGCTCTCCGAAGCACTCAAGGCTGGGCAGCTTGACGGCGCCTTCGTCCTCTCGCCAATCGCTCTCGAGTTGCGCGCTAAGGGCGTGCCGCTCAAGGCCGTGCTCCTGGGCCATCGCAATGGGTCGGCGGTCATCGTTCGGCAAGACAGCACCATCCATGTGCCTGCAGATCTCGTAGGAAAGACGATTGCCATCCCCAATCGGTTTTCGACTCACAATATCTTGCTGCACAAGCTGCTCGAAAGAGAGAGCATCGAGCCCGCCAAGGTGAAGGTGCTCGAATTACCACCGCCGGAAATGGTCAATGCCTTGGCCACGAAGCGCATCGACGCTTTCATCGTGGCTGAGCCCTTTGGCGCGCAGGCGGAAGCGCAAGGCGTGGGGCGCGTCTTGACCTTGTCGAAAGACATCTGGTCGGAGCACATCTGTTGCGTGCTGACGCTCGTCGAACGAGTCATTACGGATTCGCCCGATGCGGTTCAGGAACTCGTCAACGGTCTGGTCGATACGTCGCACTTCATCGAACGAGACCCGACGGCCGCCGCTCAAGCCGCCAAACCGTTCCTAGGTCAGAACTCCGACGTCATTATCCGGGCCTTGACGAATCCGAAGGGGAGGGTCACCTACGAGCATTTGTCGCCAGAGGTCTCGGACTTTGCGGCGACGCAAGACGCGCTGCATCGCTTTGGGATCAGTAATGCTCAGGTGGATCTCGCGACGTATGTCGACGACCACTTCGGCAAGGTCGCCTATTCGAACCGGACGAAGTAAGATGAGAGCACACGCTTGGACGTCGACGGCGGCTACTACGTTGGGCTTCGTTGCCGTGTGGTTCGCGTTTTCTCGAGGGTATCCACCCGATCTCTGGCCGGGGCCGGCGCACGTGCTGCGCGCACTTTGGGCGCTAGCCGAGGAACACCTGCTAGCTCCGCACATCTTTGCCAGTCTGGGCCGCATGTTGACGGGTTATCTATTCGCCATTGCTGCTGCAGTTCCACTCGGATTCGTACTTGGTACGTGGAGCCGTGGGCACGTGGCGTTGGATCCGTTGCTGCAGGTGCTGCGCCCAATCTCCCCAATTGCGTGGTTTCCCTTGGCGGTGCTTTGGTTTGGCGTCGGTGATCGACCTGCTGTATTCATCATCGCGCTCGCAACGTTCTTTCCGGTGTTCATGACCACGGTCAATTCGGTGCGCGCCGTGCCTGGCAATTATCTCAGGCTAGCAAGAAACTTCGGAGCCACGCGACCGTTCTTGTTCACCGCGGTGCTCATCCCTGCGGCCGTACCCCAAGTGGTGACCGGGTTGCGGATTGGACTTGGGATATCGTGGGTGAATCTCGTCGCTGGAGAGATGCTCGGTGCACAGAGTGGGCTCGGTTACCTGATCGTGGACGCGAGGAATAGCCTACGCACCGATCGCATCGTCGCGGTCATGCTGCTCATTGGCATGTTGGGGCTCGTGCTCGATCGATTCATGAGCGCATTGGTCAAGGCAGTTCCGGGAGCGAGGGGATGACGGACGCAATCGCACTCGATGCAGTCGGCCTTACCATTCAGGGGCGGACCATCCTGCACGACATCAGTCTGACCATCCGAGGTGGATCGCTTGCGGCTCTCCTTGGACCCAGCGGTTGCGGGAAATCGACGTTACTCAACTTGCTTGCTGGCTTCGAACGTCCAACAACGGGTACGGTTCATGTGGACGGCGAATTAGTGACCAGCCCCGATCCGCGACGCGTGTTGTTGTTTCAAGACGGCGCGCTCCTCCCTTGGCGCACGGCAGAGCAGAACGTGGCGTTTGGCCTCGAGGCACGTGGGCTCGATCAACGCGCCGCACGCGAGAGGGCACGCTCTTACCTTGCGCAGGTTGGACTCGGCACCTTCGCCGATCGCCTTCCGGGGCAGCTCTCGGGTGGGCAGCGTCAGCGCGTAGCACTGGCGCGCGCTCTAGCGGCAGAGCCTCGCGTCATCTTCATGGACGAGCCATTCTCGGCACTCGACACCATCACGCGGGAGCGCCTTCAGGATTTGGTGCTCAAACTCGCGGCTCAGCACGACACAACGGTCGTGCTCGTTACGCATGACATCGACGAAGCATTGTACTTGGCCGATCAGTGTTTCGTGCTGGCACCAGATCCGGGGCGCTTGGTGGACGTGGTAGAGGTCGACGCGGCCCAGCCGCGCCAGCGCGGCAGCCAGGTGCTTTCCGAGCTCAAGCAACGGATTGTTCGGCATCTAATCGCGACGTGGAATGAGCAGTCCTTCGAGGCGTGCAATGCTTCAGAACCTTCAGTGCAACGATCTCGGCTTGAGCGCCTTGGACGTTGGGTGCGGATGAGTGGGTAGGCTTGGAGGGCGCACTGTTGGGAGACGAAGTGGGCCGCGCTCTAATCACTGCCAAACAGATCGCGGACGACTAGCAATGTGGAGCGAAAGGCGTGGCCCTTGATCTCGACTTCGATCATCGGTTCTTCGATCCTATGCGGCAGTGATTGGAGCGGGCCTTATGTGCGGCAGAGTGCTCAAGGGCACAGGTTGCTCGTTCAACGCCTCAGCAGTCGTCCTCGCGATCGTCGGGGCCATGTAGCTTGATGTCGGTGTGCGTGACTCGGTGATGCTGAGCGAGTGCGTTCGCGCGCAGCATGCAACTGCCGTCTGCTAACGGACGAGCCCTCGCTGCCCACCGTTGCCGCGCCGCACTAACCAAAAAACAAGCCGTCTCAGCGTTGCTGCTGATTGGTTTGGGGCGGCGCGCAAACGTCCACATTGTTCGCACTTGCGCGGATGCGCGCGGCGTTGGAGCGTCAGACTGCTAATCCGTCAAGCTGCGAAGCGTCGAGCAGTGAAGTCGAACCTCGAATGCAACCTACGTATGGGGCGCCATCAAGGATGGACAAGCGCTCGACATGCGCGAGCCCGCAGGGTAGAAGGTCGGGTTAGGATCGCCGAAAAGGATAGTACTCGATGAAGCTCGTCCCCCATCGCGTTGAATCGTTGCTTGCAATCGTCAGTCTCGGAGCCTTGGTCGCCTGCGGATCTGCACGGGGTAAGGCTTCGGCAAGCGCCGACGCTGCTCCGACGAAAGCTAGCCAATTCAAACCAGGTGAATTCAAGAAGGCGGGCGAGAATCCCTTCGCTGGAATGAAGCCTTACGTCAATCCTTACGGGAGTGCGGTCACGCGCGCCAAGGATGCGCGTCGGCGTGGCAATAACGAGGAAGCCAATCTCCTCGACAAAATCGCTAATCAGGGCGGAGCCGATTGGGTAGGGGATTGGACGGCGTACGTGGACAAGTGGGTCGGCTCGACCACTACCTCAATCCACAAGCAGGGGGCGCTGCCAATTTACGTCTCCTATAACCTTCCAGGCCGTGATTGTGGTCAGTACTCAGCGGGCGGCGCCAAGGACGGGGAAGTCTACAAGAAATGGATCTCCGATTTCGCACGCGGTATTGGCGATCGTAAGGTCGTAATCATTCTCGAGCCCGATGGCCTCGGCTTGCTCACGAAATGCCTTTCCGAGAAGGATCAGGAACTTCGCCTGAGCCTCTACCGTTACGCCGTCGAGACGTTCAACGCGCTGCCTCATACCTACGTCTATATCGACGCTGGCCATTCCGCGTGGATGAAGGTGGAAGAAGCCGCTGAGCGCCTCAAAGGTGCAGGCGTGGAGCACGCGCAAGGCTTTGCCCTGAATGTGTCCAACTACCGCGGCACCGACGAGCTGCTCGATTACGGGAAGAAGATCTCCGCGTTGGTTGGCGGCAAGCACTTCGTGATCGACACCAGCCGCAATGGCAATGGCCCACCAGTGGTCAGTGATCCAAGTAGTGAGGCGTCGTGGTGCAACCCTCCGGGGCGCGCGCTCGGCACGCCTCCCACCATCACGACGGCTGATCCGCTTTGCGACGCCTATCTCTGGCTCAAGAAGCCCGGTGAGTCGGATGGCACCTGCAACGGTGGACCCAAAGCCGGCGCTTGGTGGAACGAACAGGCCCTGGAGCTTTCTAAGAACGCAAAGTTCTAGCCGCAGCCGTCGGCGAACTTCGACCACACGAGCGTCGGCCGTCCCGGCACTGGCGAGCCAACGCTGAGGCCGGCGGCGCGGGGTGTTGGTTCGTGAGGCTTACTGAGCCCTTTTGCCTGATATCGAATGTGGATTCCGGGCTGACCGCCAGTCACTGGTCGAGCCCGGTCACGCCTCAGCGCCAGGCTTTGGCCGCGAAGGACATTTTGCGAGTGGTACGGATGAGCAGCGTTTCTTGATCGATTCGCTGCTCATCGTGCATTTCCATATCGACGGGAGCCTTGATGACCGTCTGCAGGTTGGGCCTGACCAGGTGCGGTCGCAACATGAGGCGATAAATACAGCGTAGGCGATGGCGCGCCCTGCCGTTCGACGCAGCGAGATGATGCACCGGTCGATTTCGCGATCGGCCAGGCCATCTGGCGCATTAAGCAGGCGTTAACCCGGGTACCGGCATCTTTTTGCGGCACGGCGGGTGTTTTTTGACAAATCTCGTACACTGCTGGACATCCGCTAGCGTTTTCAGACCGAACTTCAGGCGTTCATATCCTTAAGGGGCCTCGAATGACCGCGCATCTCTCTCGCTCTTGGACTTGGATTTCGCTGATTGCTTTCTCCGTCGCGATTCCGACCGCTACCGCCATCAGCTGCAGTACAGGCAGCGGCGGTGGTTTGATGGGTAGTAGCAGTGCGTCTCCGGGCACTAATCCGGGCAGCACCAGCACTAGCCCGAACACTGGCAATAACACCAACCCCGGCAAAAGCGTCTTCGACGAGTGCGGTGACGGCGGCTGCGTCTTCCCCTTGACGCCAGAAGAATGCGACGCTGGCACGACGTACACCATCTTGGGTGCGCAGAAACCGCTCACGCCGCTGTCCGCCTTATCGGCGCCACCGAAGTCTATCCAAGGAAACGGCTCAGGTTCCGATCCCTGTAACAAGGTCATCGAGTGGACCGAGCCTGACGCAGCTGCACCTGACGTTTGGCAACCACCGCTCACGGAGACCTACGGATGCCCTGCCGGTACGATCCGGATCCATATTCGCGACTTCTGGTCGAAGGCTGCCGATCCAACCCTCGGCACCTTCGAGGCGCGTCCACTTGCCGTCAACCTGGTCGACGAGCAATGGTCGTTCCTGTCGGCGCGCGCAGATAGCGCTGGCTGCGATTGGTATTCCGTGTGCGCGCCGTTGCCGGCATACAAGAAATTCCGCTTGTCCGCGATGGGCCCGGACGCGTGTGGAGCGCTCACGGGTGGCAACCCGGGGTTGTTCGACGTCTCCGCGTACTCAACGGCAAGCGACGTCTGGATCGACTACCAAGGCAAGAGTGCAAGCATTAGCGCGGACTACTCCGCTCAACCTAACGCAAAGGTGGGCAATGGCGCGTTTAGGGTGACCAGCAATCGCGACGATGTTGCGGATGAGTTGTGTTCAGCGGGCACCCCAGACAACAGTTTGCCAACGGGCTACACCAAGGTGCATATTCGCTATCCTTGGGGCGACCCGAGCGTGACCGGTTTCCCAGGTACTGCGTGCGAGCAGGAGCTGCTCGGGATCAATTCTCCGCCGTATCCCACGACGTTGCGTATCGCACGCACCGGGTGCGGCAATGCAATGGGAATGCTCGAACTGCAGAATGGCCACTGCCCGTGGTACACGGTTCTCATCCCCAACAGCGCGTGGGACGAAAAGAACGGCATGAAGTTCTCGGTCAACTTCACCAATGCCGGAGCCCCGTTGGCGTCAACGGCTGATATTACGCTGCCCAGCCCAAGAACACAGGACGAGTACTGGGTTGCCTATGCCGGGCCACCAGACAACATTGCGTGGGCGCAGGAAGGCACCCCTTGCCATAACTATTCGAACCGGCCAGACATGTTGCGCTGGTACACCTCGAATCCGGGGCCCGGCTACGAGGGTTGCGGCGGCGGAGCCGTCACAATCGATCCGTGTAATCCACCTATCCCAACGGGTTACCACACCGTTCACTTCCGCTACCTCTGGGCAGGGCAAAAGATCTTCACCTTCTTCCCCTCCTTGGATTTGATGCCCAGCTGGATCATCCTCGAAGTGAAGAACAATGGCCTCGGAGGTGTGGGTGGCAACGAGAACGTCACCTGCACGCGCGAAGCCGATCGCCCGTGGTTCAATTGCCAAGTTCCGGACAGGTTCTTTACTGCAGGCACCACGTGGCGCGCCGTCGACAAAACCATCACCGATGGGCGCACCGAATGGAACACGGTTCAAGAACGGGAGTTCCCGGACAAGCCGGGTGAGTACTGGATCCGTTGGTATTACGGCAAGCCCGACTACAACGGCACGTTCAAGAACTTCGACTACTACCCCGACGGCGATGGTGGGGATTGGGCCGCCACCGGCGAATGGCACGATGAAGCCTGCGCCGACAAGCCGCCAAGCACGCCGGCCAAGATCGGTCTCGGCATGGGTGGCTGGTTCCCCTATGACGAGACGGGATACGGTTATCCGAATGGCATTACTTTGGCAGCCGTGTATCCCGAACCCAAGAAGGTTCAGCAGCTGTTCAATTTCCTGACGCAGGAACGCTACCTGATCTGGAAGAAGAACTACCTACGTTACGACGCCGACGCATGTGGCGCCGGCACTGCGCGGGTTCACACCGATCCACCCGCGACGGTCAGCGAAGGCCAGGGTTACGGCATCGCCATCTCGGCCGCGATTGGCGACAAGGAAACCTTTGACCAACTGTGGAAGTTCGTTCGACACTATCTAACCCAGAGCGCGAAGAAGTACTGCGGCGGCTTGATGGGATGGATGTGGGAAGGTCCGGAACGATGCCGACCGCTCGATTCGGCGTGCGACCCGGATACCGAGGCATGCGGCGGCCAAGGCGACAGTGCCTTCGATGGCGACGTCGACATTGCGATTGGGGTGGTCTTTGCCGCACTCCAATGGCCTGAGTACCGCCAAG
>JBLNFG010001173.1:0-6104 GCA_050263495.1 Myxococcales bacterium
TGGTGGAGGTGATGTACACGCCGTCACCCGCAATATCCTGCGTGGCGGAGGCAAAGCCAGAAACCCAAAACAGCGTAATCGTCAGCGGAACGAACACTGGCGTCTGCAGTGCAAGCGCGGCTAGCGTGAACGTCACCACCATGACGAGCTCCATCGCCAGCACGAAGAAGCGCTTGTTCCGGAAGAGCTCCAGAAACGGCGCCCAAAGTGGCTTGAGTACCCAAGGCAAATTCATCAGCCCGGTGTACGCAGCTACCTCAGCGTTGCTCAACCCCAGGTTCTTGTACATGATCGCCGCCACGACGGACACGGCGATCATCGGGGTACCCATCGCGAAATAGAGGCTCGGAACCCAAAGCAGCGGGTGGGCGCGTTTCTCTTGCGGGGCGGTCATCTTGGCCCGCGTTCTACCAGAAAAACCGCCTCGAGGTTCAGTGATTCATTCGAACCCTAACACCGCGGTCGTGCAGATAACGCTTCAAGCTGCCGACCGTGTACTCGCCGTAATGGACCATCGAGGCAACCAGCGCAGCATCCGCCTTACCCTCCGTGAGCACCGCATAGAGGTGCTCGGGGTTTCCGGCTCCCCCGGACGCAATTACCGGCACGGCAACTGCCTCAGCGACGCGCCTGGTCAAGGTTAGCTCGTACCCTTCGCGCGTTCCGTCAGCGTCAATCGAGTTCACGACAAGCTCACCCGCACCGAGTTCCACGCCGCGCTTGGCCCATTCGATTGCATCGAGCCCCATCCGGGTTCTGCCGCCGTTGATCACGATTTCGTAGCCGCTCGGGATGGTCCGGCTCGGTTCGGTTCGAAGCACATCCATGCTCAAAATCGTGCTCTGCGCACCGATAGCTGCGGCGATTTCGGCGATGACCTCGGGCCGTTTGACGGCGGCGCTGTTCACGTTGATCTTTTCCGCTCCAGCAAGCCGAAGTGCCGTAGCGTCGGACACGCTTCGAATCCCGCCACCCACAGAAAACGGAATGAAGATTCGCGACGCAACTGCCTCTACCACGTCGAGCATAATCGCGCGTCCGTCACTGGACGCAGTGATGTCGTAAAGAACCAATTCGTCCAACCCCTGCTCGTAATACTGCGCCGCTTTCTCGATCGGGTCGCCGATGTCCTTCGTATCGACGAACTTGACGCTCTTGGCCAGCTTTCCGTTACGAACATCGAGGCAAGCGATAACGCGTTTGCTGAGCATGTCTTTGGTTCTCGCGTGAAAGGCTAACGGGATTCTCTTAGCCGGGCCAGGACCTGTTCAGGAACGGTCGGCCCTGATTCTTGTGCGTGTCTCGAGCGGCAGGCCTCAGAGTCAAGGCATTCTGCGTCAACATCGTCAACCGACGGGTGAGCCGTCCCATCGACTAAACCGCTCGAGAAGCGCCAGCCCAAGTCGGCCACTCTTCTCGGGGTGGAATTGCGTCGCGAAGAGATTGTCGCGTCCGAGCGCGCAACAGAATTCCCCGCCGTAATCAGCAACCGCATACACGTCGGACTCATTCGCCGGCCGCGGGAAGAACGAGTGAACGAAATAGAACTCGTCACCAGGCTGAAGCGAGGCAAGCAAGGGGTGGGAGCGAGTAGCCCGCACCTCGTTCCACCCGATGTGCGGAATCTTGAGTGTTGGATCGGCTAGGGAAAAGCGCATGGTTTTGCCTGGCAGTAGGCCCAGGCACGGTATTGCGCTCTCCTCCGAGCTCTCGAGAATCAATTGCGCGCCGACGCAAATGCCAAGAACCGGCGTTCCACGGCCAAGTGCTTCGCGCAGCGCCTCGCCCAGGCCGAGTTGGTTCAGCGTCTCCATGGCGGTCTGGGCGTTGCCCACGCCCGGGAAAATTAGACGCTCCGCGCGGCGCACGACCTCTGGGTCTTGCGTAAAATCGGACTCGATTCCGACCGCGTGGCACGCCCGTTTGACACTGCGTAGGTTGCCACCGTTGTAGTCAACAATCGTCAGTTTCATGGGGACCAGGGGACAGGCGTACGCTACCTAGAAACTTAGCGGCAAAAATGCGGGTTGGATCTTGAACAGCGACGACCGACCACTTCGGTCGGTGCGGGGGAATTGGCCGCTTCCCTAGCACCCTTTGGCCAATCGAGCGAGGTGCCACTTGCATCCGAGCGCACAACCGACTATTGCCTGAGATACCGTGCCAGACGCGAATAAACTGCGATACAAGCGAGTTGTAGTCAAACTGAGTGGTGAGGCCCTGGGGAGCCGCGAAAGCGGCGCAACCATCGACACGGAAACCTTACGGGCCACGGCGGAAGAGCTGTCCGAGGTGCGGCAGAGCGGCATTCAGGTAGCCGTCGTCGTCGGTGGTGGGAACATCTTTAGGGGTTTGCGCGGCGCGAGCCACGGCATGGATCGGGCGCAGAGCGATTACATGGGCATGTTGGCGACCGTGATCAACGCCCTTGCCCTGCAGGACGCATTCGAACGCGCCAACGTCCCGACACGCGTCATGACCGCGATCGAGATTCGCCAAGTGGCCGAGCCTTACATTCGTCGGCGAGCGATCCGCCACCTCGAGCGAGGAAACGTAGTCGTTTTCGCCGCTGGTACTGGCAACCCCTTCTTTTCGACGGACACCGCGGCCGCGCTGCGCGCGATGGAAATCCGCGCGGACGCGCTATTCAAGGCGACCAAAGTAGATGGCATTTACGACAAAGATCCTGTCCGCCATCCCTCCGCGGAACTGTTGCGGCACGTCAGCTACGATCGCTTCCTGAATGACCATCTTGCGGTGATGGATGCGACCGCGGTGGCTTTGTGCCGTGACAATGGGCTGCCGGTACGAGTATTCAAGGCCGAGCGCGGCAACATCCAACGCGCTTGTTTCGGAGAAGATGTCGGTACGACCATCTCTTCCGACTGAGTCGAGTTTTTGGGTCAACTAAACTGACTCGCGGAGCCAGCACCGCGGCGAAGGTAAGGCGTGCCTCGGTCCGATTTCGTCGCAGCCGTACCTACCGAAGGGGCGCCCCTCCCTTCGATGCTCGGCGGCTTGTTAATGCGCGCCTCGTGTCCAAACCGGGATCATCGAAGCCGCACCACCGAAGGTAAGGCGCGCGCCCCCAATTGAGGGGTCATCCCTGTGCCCTGCAAAGAGTTCCGTGGGGTTGGCTTTTTCGTCCAGGGGCTCGCGGCCATGCACTTACGGCCGCGCCGTTTGACGCGGGAATTCGGCCTCTCGCCGGACCTCGCGAAAAGTCGTACTCGACGGTCCTCCGCTGCCAACTCGATCCGGCGAGGCCGAGGTACTAGACTGGCCGTCCCATGTGGCAATCTCTGCCGGAATTCGGGACCCTCGTCCTTTATGCGGTTCTCGTAACGGCCGCCTACACCTTCGCTCAGGCCGTCGCTGCAAGCAGCGGCCAGCATCGCTACTTGGTTGCGGCGCGCAGGTCCGCTTACGCGACGTCGGCCCTGATCGGGCTTGGTGTCACGTTACTCGCGTACGCATTCATCACTCACGACTTTCGGATTCGGTACGTCGCCCGCTATAGCGACCGATCGATGTCCGACGGCTATTTATTGGCAGCGCTTTGGGGCGGTCAGGACGGATCGCTTCTCTGGTGGAGCTTTCTGTTAGCGATCTACACGGCTGCTTGCGTGTATTGGATGCGCGGGCGTTTTCGGCGACTTGAGCCGCTCGTGATTGCGACGCTCATGACCGTCGTGGGGTTCTTTGCGGTCCTGATGCTATTCGCTGCCAACCCGTTCCAGACCAGCGTGCTCGGGTCGGTTCCGGATGGGGAAGGCCTAAACCCGCTGCTGCAGAACTATTGGATGATCATCCATCCACCCATGCTCTACACGGGCTTCGTCGGCTGTTCCGTGCCTTTTGCTTTTGCCGTCGCGGCACTGGCGTCTGGGCGCCTGGACAATGAGTGGATCGTCGGGGTCCGCAAGTGGATGCTCTTCGCTTGGCTCGCTCTATCCATCGGGAACGTGCTTGGCATGGTCTGGGCGTACGAAGAGCTGGGATGGGGAGGTTTCTGGGCTTGGGATCCGGTGGAAAACGCCTCAGCCCTGCCCTGGTTCACGGCAACCGCGTACCTGCATTCGAGGATGATTCAGGAGCGGCGCAACATGCTTAAGGTTTGGAACGTGGTGCTGATTTGCCTCACGTTCTTTCTGACCATTTTCGGGACCTTCCTCACTCGCTCCGGCCTCATCAGCAGCGTCCACAGCTTTGCTCAAAGCGACATCGGCACATTCTTCGTATGGTTTATGGGCATCGTGTTGGCAGCTTCCGCCGGGCTCATCGTTTGGCGGCTGCCCTTGCTGCGCTCTGACTCGCAGGTAGAGGCTTTGTTGAGTCGGGAAGCTGCATTCGTGGTGAACAACTGGTCATTGCTCGGCCTCATGGTGTTCGTGGCCGGAGCGACCTTGTTTCCCAAGCTGAGCGAGTGGTTGTATCGGGAAACAATCACGGTTGGCCCGCCATTCTTCAATCGCTGGGCTGCCCCGATCGGAATCCTGCTGCTGTTACTCATGGGCCTGGCGCCACTGTTGGGCTGGAGAAAAACCAGTGCGAAGGCCATGCGCCGCGCATTTCTGTTCCCGATTGCAGTCACCGTCACGGTCGCAGTGGCGCACGTGTCCTTCGGACGCAGCCTGGGAATGCCGGCCTTCGTGAGCCACGACGCGCAATCCAGTGGGCTAATGGACACCTTGCTTCGCGCCGGTTCCACTGCTGCCCCGTTTTTGACCGTCGCTCTTGCTGCCTTCAACATCGCAGTGATCCTTCAGGAGTTCTATTTCGGGATCCGTGCGAGGCGGTCGACCTCTGACCAACGCGATAAGCGAGAAAACGTCTTTGAGTCGTTGGTGCGGCTCGTGGCCAAGAACAGACGTCGCTATGGCGGCTATATCGTTCACCTCGGCATTACCGCGATGTACCTCGGCTTCGTTGGCACGGTCTGGTCCACGACGGAAGAAGTGAGTGTTGCGAAAGGTGACTCGTTCGAGGCGGCGGGTTACAAAGTGACGTACGTCGGGCCCCGGATGTGCCCTGGAAGTCCGGCTTGTTCCAACGAAGAGCAGTCCGACACGAGCAAACGCATGCTATTTGCGGATCTGGACGTTTACCGGGGCAATCAGAAGCTCGCTCGAATCAGCCCAGCCAAGTTCATCTATAACCGAGGGGAAGGCATGACCACCACGGAAGTAGCCCTCTTGAGGGGACTGCGCGCCGATCTGTACGTGGTGCTCGGAACTGCCGATCCTGCCACTCAGCGTGCCCAACTTCAGGTTCACGGAAACCCTTTCGTGTCGTGGATCTGGATCGGTCTGCTCGTCCTCGCTTGCGGAGCGACGGTGTCCTTATGGCCCGACGTTTCTTTCGGTCGTCTCGGGGTGTGGAACATCGCGAAAGCGAGCGCAGGGGTGGCCACTGCCGCGATGATGGCCTTAATCTTGGCGTCCAGCATGTCGAGTCGAACCGTCGTTCGAATACCCCATAGGCAACCCAGTTTAAGCGAACATGCACCGCACGTCCTGAGCCCAATCCCTGGGGCGCACCTGCCATGAAGATTGAAATTACGATCCCTACTCCGGGTGCGCATTCGCTCCGCTACGGCGCGGTCGCGTCGTTCGTAGTGGTGTCGCTCATTCTCGCACTGCAGTTTGGCTTAGCGGCTTGGCTGCTTTGGCTCGGGTTCTGTCTGCTCCTGCTTTCCATCGGCTTGGCATGGGCAAGCGTGACTACCGCGTCGGATTCGGAAGAAATGACACTCGAGGAAGCCCTCGACCTAGCGGCGCCAGCTCGTGATGAAGAACGAAAGCTTGCCGTCCTGAGAGGAATCAAGGATCTTGAGTATGAACGCAGCTTGGGCAAGATCTCCGAACAAGATTACCAGGATCTGATCCGACGTTACCGCGGGGACGCCAAGCAACTGCTGCAGAAGCTCGATACCTCGGAGGCATCGTTGCGCCAACGGGCGATGGACCTGGTAGCGAAGAGGCTGGCGGAAACCTCCGACGCCAAGCAGTCGACGAATTCCGACGCCAAGCAGTCGACGAATTCCGACGCCAAGCAGTCGACGAATTCCGACGCCAAGCAGTCGACGAATTCCGACGCCAAGC
>JBLNFG010001174.1:0-11234 GCA_050263495.1 Myxococcales bacterium
CGTCCGACAAATTCCGCTTGGCCAAGCCGAGTTTGCCGATTGCATACAGGACCGAAAAATCGGCCTGTGCATCGCTCGCCTCGAGATCACAAAATAGATCGAAGACTTCGTTCAGTACGTCTTCCGATCGCGCATCGTGTCGATCAATTTTGTTGATGACCACGATGATTGGCAGGCTTAGCTCAATCGCCTTATTAAGAACGAATCGGGTCTGGGGCAAGGGCCCCTCTGCTGCGTCGACGAGCAGAATGGCACCATCCGCCATGCGAAGAGTACGTTCGACTTCACCACCGAAATCGGCGTGTCCAGGCGTATCGATGATGTTCATCGTCACGCCGCGATATTTGATGCTGCAATTCTTAGCCAGAATCGTGATGCCCTTCTCACGTTCCAGCTCTCCGGAGTCCATCACTCGTTCGGCAACATCTTCGTTTTCCCGAAATACTCCCGTCTGACGGAACATGGCGTCGACAAGCGTGGTCTTGCCGTGGTCGACGTGCGCGATGATCGCGATGTTTCGAAGTTCTTGGCGGACGGTTTCGGCCATGATCGGTGGCCTGCCCTAGCACGGAAGTTCAGCGCGGCGAGTTTAATCGGCCCCGTTCGAACGACCGCTCATGATCCGGGCACCAGCGGCAGCGTCACCACGACGAGCACAGCGAGTCGTCCCCCTGGGTTCTCCGCGGAGATGGCGTGCTCCCCCCGGACACGAAGAACGTCTCCTGCTCGTAATTTTCTGGGCTCCTCGTCCTTTGACCGCACGTCGATCCGCCCCGCCTCGCAGCTTACGATTTGTTGCAGGTTCCCACTTGCAGGACCGAGTGGACACTGGCTACGCGCAGGAATCTCAACGCGTTCCACATAAGTACCAGAGACTTCGACGTGTAGGCGCTTCACCAGCGCCTGCCCAACGGTTCTCGTCGGCAGGGACTCGTTCGAGCATACTTCCAGCCCTGATGCGGAGCGGTGAACCAGATGCTCTAGGGACACGCCAAGGGCAGTCGCAACTCGGACCAGCACGCTCAGCGTGGGATTGCCCTCGCCAGACTCCAGGTGAGCCACAGTAGGACGAGGGACACCAGAATTATCGGCCAATTGCTGCTGACTCCAGCCCCTCGCCTCCCTTAGCTTTCGCAGGTTGCTCGCCAGGTAATCCGCGATGACTTCCGCCATGGTGCTATCTCGCGCCCTCTACACGCTCGAGCGATACCACTTCGTCCCACGCCGCCTCGTGGCCCTCGTAGTGCACTAGAAAGCGATCCGGAGCGATGACGCCTGCGACCGAGGCCGTGTAGACCGAACCCCGCCAACGCACGCGAATTCGATCCCCAACCTTGTAGGGGGTCCCCATTCCGCTCGCACTCCCTTTTGGCGCCGCGCCGACGGAACTGCAAGCGACCGTGGTTGGGGCGCGCGCGGCCTCGGCTTCGTCGAGCCGCCCAATGATTTTTTCTAGGCTGACGTCCCGCTGCCAATGCGCGTCACATCCCTCGAACTGAACTCGCAATCGCGCCGCTGAAGCGCGCTCCACGATGAACGCCCGATAGCGCTGACCGTCCCATTCAACCCAGACATGCTCACCGACACGGAATGGCTTGTTGCAGCCGAGCGTCGAGAGAACGATCGATGCGACCAACCAGAGTCGACCGGATCCGTGCCTTCGCCTTGCTGCCCTCACTAGGATTCACCTGAAGGCATAGAACTCGCCGGTGGCGGCCAAATCGTACTCTCGGCTTTCGGCCTCCAACCGGTGCGTTGAGTCGCTCGCGTCCCGTGCGCAAGCCAGCGCGACATGCGTGTGCGCGTGGATCGGTACGCGTACTCAAGAATGGCGCGCCGCGCCGAAAAACTCGCGGGATTGTGCGTGAGCAGAATTCCGTCGGTTGGCTCCGGCTCGATCAGCACGACGTCAGCACACCCCTCCGAGGTAATGCGCTTGTACGACTCCTGCATGAGCCGATGCACACCAATGCGCATCGATTGGCTCAGAATCCAGAGCATACCTTTGTCGCGCAGGCTGGGTCGCGGCCCGTGACCGGTGGGAACATCTTGGGCCAGAATCGGCACCATTGGATTGACCACCACCACTACGTCAGCTCCCTGCTCGACTGCCACGTTGACGTGGTTGGTTTGGGCTGGCCCAGCGTCGATATAGTGTCGCGATCCGATCCGAACTGGTGAATACAAGGGCGGCAGAGCCATCGAGGCGATGCAAGCACGCGTCACTGGAACGTGCTCGAAGCCTTTCGAGCCAAACAGAGTCTCGTCGCCGCTGTCGAGATCGTGGGCCAAAATGCGGAGCGCCTTCGGCATTGCCGAAAAAGTGTTCGGTACCTCGCGCCTGACGAAGAAATCTTCGAGAAAGCGTTCATAGGAATCCAAGGAGAAGAAGCCGGCTGGTAGGGAATCGTTGAACCGATCGAGCTCTTCCCACAACGCAGCCGGATTGGTCGGTCTTCTGGCGATTAGGCTGTTGGCTCCTTGCTGCAACGCCTTCGCGCCCGACACAATCGTTCTACGCCACTCGCCCAGGTCGGTCTTCAGAATATGCTTACGTTCGAGCGGGAAATAGTCGTCCGCTGGATCCAAAATGGCACGATAGATCCGCTGGATTGAGCGACCGCCGGCCAATGCGGCGGCAACACTCGCGCCGCTCGAAGCGGCAACATAGAGATCGAAGCCGTGCGCCTCCAACCCCTCGACGGCATCCTCTAGAGCGGCAAGGACACCGATCTGGTACATGGCCCCAGTCGTGCCGCCACCACCCAAGCAGAGTGCGATTTTCGCTGTGGTCACGGGCTATCCTTCCCTTTCAAAACGGTCACTGCCGCGGTTCGTCATATTCCTCGCAGGTGAGGCAAAACACCTCGCTTTAGCACGGTGTCGCGAGCATATCGATCGTCTCGGCTGGGGCAGTCACTGTTGAAGTGCAGGCCGCGACTCTCGCGTCTGCTGGACGCGGATGCAATGATCAGTTCGGCCACCGTCTGAAGATTTCGCAGCTCGAGAATATTTCGAGTAACCACGTGCCGCCAGTAATACTCGCGAATCTCTTCCTCGAGCACCGCTATACGACGCGCGGCCCGTCTCAGACGAGAATCGCTGCGGACGATCCCGACGTAGTTCCACATCAGTCGCCGCACTTCGTCCCAGCTGTGAGAGACCACCACCTCTTCCTCGCTGGGCTGTGCGTCTCCAACCTTCCAGTCGGGAACCGAGGGGAATAGGTCCCCGCTCGTTTCCCGTACCACCTCGATTACCTTGGCAGCAGCACGTCTGCCGAAGACGAGGCCTTCCAGCAACGAATTCGAGGCCAGGCGATTCGCGCCGTGCAGACCAGTGCACGACACCTCCCCGATCGCAAACAACCCCGGCAGGGTGGTGCGACCATGCAGGTCGGAAGTGACGCCTCCGCACATGAAGTGCGCCGCGGGAACCACGGGAATCGGTTGAGTCGAAAGGTCCAACCCAAACCGCGCGCATTCCGCATAGATATTCGGGAAGCGCTCCTTGAGAAAGGTCGCCGGGCGATTGGTGATATCGAGCAACACGAAGTCGGACCCCGTACGCTTCATCTCAGAGTCAATGGCACGCGCCACAACGTCTCGAGGGGCAAGGTCCGCCATGGGATGGTGTCGCTTCATGAACGGCTCTCCATCGGGAAGGCACAAACGGGCACCCTCACCGCGTAAGGCCTCACTCAAGAGGAAACTCTTCGCGCGCGGTTCGTACAGAACCGTTGGGTGGAACTGGTAGAACTCCATGTTGGCAACCTCGGCTCCAGCGCGCAGCGCCATCGCAACGCCGTCCCCCGTCGCGACGTCAGGGTTCGAGGTGTAAAGATAGACTTTACCCGCGCCTCCAGTCGCAAGAACGGTCGCACGAGCTAGGCACTGTTCGACGTTCCCGGTTTTTTCGTCCAGCACGTAGGCGCCAACGCACCGGTCGGGGCCGCCGAATTTGCTCATGGTGATGAGATCCACACCCATGTGCCATTCGAGCAGTTGAATATTGGGGTTCTCCCGCGCACGCGAGAGCAGAACGTTCTCTACTGCAGCACCGGTAATGTCACCGGCGTGGGCAACGCGACGCTCCGAGTGCCCGCCTTCACGTCCGAGATCCAGACTACCATCGTCCTTTCTGGACAACTCGACGCCAGCCTCAAGTAGCCAGTGAATCGCAGCCGGCGCCTCACGGACGCAGAGCTCTACGACCACGTCGTGACAGAGGCCGGCACCGGCGACATGCGTGTCGGCAATGTGCTTGTCGAAACTGTCGTCCGGTGACTGTACCGAGGATATGCCCCCCTGCGCCCACGCGGTTGATCCTTGGTCCGCAGCACGCTTCGAGATCACCGTAACGGAAGCCGATTTCGCGGCGTGTAGGGCAAAAGTTAGCCCGGCAACTCCGCTGCCGAGCACGAGTACGTCCGTAGTAACTGCCATGTCGCGGCTACCCTAGTACACCTCTGGCCCGTCCCCAACCTCGAACCTGCAAGGCGTTGGCTGAACAGCCGCAAATCGGCAGGAATGCGAGACTCAGGAGCGTGATCGCTGGTGCGAATTGCGGCCTTGGAGCCGCATGGCCTCTAAATCAGGATGGAGTAACTACGACGGTCAAGGCTTCAGAATGAAGATTCTGGTACCCATCAAGCAGGTCGCAGATCCCGACCAGTACGGCAAGCTCCGCATCTTGGACGATGGCAGTGCCATCGACGATTCCGCGCTCGACCGCTGCAACAACCCTTTCGACGAATATGCGCTCGAAGCCGCACTGCGGCTCACCGAAAACGGCAAGGCACCGAGGACTCGCTTGGGCGAGATCACCGCGGTCACGTTCGGCCACGTCGCCACGGAAGCTGCGTTACGCTCCGCGCTCGCCCTGGGTGCGACGACTGCAATCCGGGTGGAGGCAAACGATTCGAATCTGGATCCTCACCTGATTGCGCATGGGTTGGCGCGCCTTGTCCAGAATCGAGGCTTCGACGTGGTGCTGATGGGTAAACAGTCCGTGGATGGTGACGGACAGGAGGTACCCCAGCGCGTCGCAGCGCTGTTGGATTGGCCGCAAGTCACCTGCGTGTCATCCATCGAGGAGCTCGAAGCCGGAATTTTGTTTGTCCGTCGCGAGCTAGACCGGGGCATCGCGCGAGTCCGCGTTCGCCTGCCTTGCGTGGTAAGCGTCGATTTGCGCGTCATTCTGCCCGAAGCGGTTCGTTCGAGACACACAGCGCGCGGGTTCGCGTATCCCTCGGGCGTGCGCTATGCGTCGCTGCCCGCGATCCTGGCGTCCAAGCGCAAGCCTATTGAGCTGACTGAGTTGGATGCTCTTGTCGAGAGCGCAGTTCCAAAGCTTGCCTACCAGAGTCCTTCGATTGCCACGCAGCGTCGCGTTTGCGAGATGGTCAACAGCGTTCCAGAGCTAGTGCGACAATTGCAGGCTCGCGGATTGCGGACCACGTAGCCGACCTCGATTGTCCATGTCCCCCGTTACACTTCAAAACATTCTTGTGATTGTCGAGCATTCCGAGGGCAACTGGCCGACGCCAGCGACGTTGAGAGCCGTTTCGTTTGCGCAATACCTCGCGCAACTTAGCGGAGGAGATTGGTCAATCTGCGTGTTCCAGGCCGAAGCAGCGATCACTGCTGGGCTGCGGAACTTGGGCGCTCGCAGACTATTCGCTTGTCCCGTGGACGAGCAGCGCAAGTTGCTCCCAGAATTTCTCGCACCATCCGTCTGCTCCCTGATCCGGGAACGCGAGTTTGACTGCATCATCGGCGCGGAGACATCTCTCGGAAAGGATCTACTGCCGAGAATCGCTGGCGCTCTTCACGCCCCGTATGTTGGCGGCTGCACGGGGGTGCACCTCGATGAGTACGGAACACGCTTTCTTAAGCCGGTATACGCTGGAAACGCGGTGCTGGAGTGTCAAGCACAGGAGGGCCCAGTCGTTGTTGCGCTCGGCTCCGCCGCGTTCGGTCCAGCCGCACCAACGCACGCGGAGTGTCCCGTCGTTCCAGTAGCCGTCGTGGATACAGGGGCAACAGCCCAGGGAGTGGAGCTACTGGGGGTCGACGTCAGTTCAAGCGAGCGCCCAGATCTGGCAGAAGCTCGTACCATTGTCTCCGGAGGACGAATGCTCGGCAAAGGGTTCTTCGAGCTTCTGGGCCCACTTGCCGACCTCTACGGCGCGGCGTTGGGGGCGACGCGTGCCTTATGTGACCTGGGTCACGTTCCATCCAACCTCCAAGTGGGTCAGACCGGGCGCATTGTCTCGCCTGATCTCTACTTCGCTATCGGCATCTCAGGCTCAGTCCAGCATTTGGCAGGCATGCGCGGGTCACGCGTAATTGTTGCAATCAACAACGATCCCGATGCTCCGATATTCGCGCATGCCGATCTGGGGTTAGTCGCTGACATGTGGCACGCGGTCCCTTGCTTGGTAGGCGAACTCGCTGCGGCTCATCGAACGCGCTAGGCAACACAACCCTGGCCGAGTGCGGAGCAGGGGCGAGTCCGCATCAAATACGAGGATTGAGCCTCTTGCGGCAACAGTAAGACGCGTCGCTTTTCGCTGGACCCCCCGGGACTTCACGCCAACGTACAGGGCGTTTTGCGATCAGGCCTTGCTGGCGCGCGGTGTTCGGCAGGAATCGCCCAGTGTCCTTCGGACCGGCCGCACGCCAAGGAATGGCGAAGACTCCGCTCGGGTTTGGGCTCGGTCGCCCCAGGGCTCGCATGGCGTTTGGGCTCGAATCGGGAATACCTCCAATTAGGTGTGGTTTGCACGCTTGACAGATCCGAAGACCGAGGCCATTCTCCGCCGCCACCAATTCAGCATGACCGGGGCGTAGCGCAGTTTGGTAGCGCGCACGGTTCGGGTCCGTGAGGTCGGCAGTTCGAATCTGCCCGCCCCGACAAGCCGAGAAACCCGCGCAAGAAGGAACACAGTAAACGTGTTCCTTCTTGTTTTTTGTCTCGCGCATCCGTCGCGAAACGCAGGTGCGGCTCCGGCGCACCGCACGCCGCTGCGTAGCTGCAAAGCACGATTTCAGTTCTGCTAGGTTCCGTTCACCTGCGCCCAAGAAACCATGCGAGCCTGCGCTGTTGCGGCTATGGCATGGACAGTGCAAATACATCTCTACGATCGACGTCCGCGTGACGTCATCGCCGACTGACACGCGGCGATCTGGGTTGCATCCCCTCCCCCCACCCCGCCAACCTGGATCGCCGCGTTCTTTATTGGGGAAGACAGGCTACCCGGTGGAAGGCACTGGCCGGACGCGACTCTGAGGAGTCGGCTTGGCGGCTGTGCCCCCAAGGAGTCGGGCGAGAGAATATTTTCCGCTTAGATTTCCACGCCAAAGACAGGCGAGCGGTCCCGCCTCACCGTCGGAATCGTCGGTCTGTGGGTACCGTGAGCGCCCGCGCTCTGACCTTATGACCTGCCGATTTCTTGCCAGTTCGCCTGCGGGCCGGTAGATATTCTTAAAATAAGCGTTTCAGTGCCATTGAAGCGCGAACGAAGTTGATGCTATTGTAGTGTCACTGTAGCTCCTCCTCGAGTCATGGCCGATGGTTGCAGTGGCCGTGAACCCGCTTGGAGGGCGGGAGGCAAGCCGTGCCGATTGACGTTCCTGCCGTACGAATACTAATCATCGACGACGACCCAGCCATTTGCGAATACATGCAGACTCTTCTAGAGAAGGACGGCTTCGTCGTTAAGACGCTAAGCGATCCGACGCTTGCAGAGCAGGAAGTCCGCCAAGGGGAGTATCACGTCATCATCCTTGATCTGATGATGCCGAAGATGGATGGGATCGAGGTATTGCGCCGGATCCGCGGGATTGACACCGATATCGCGGTGGTGATCTTCACGGCCCATCCGAACCTCGACACCGCGGTTGCATCGATGAAGCTCGATGCAGTCGATTACATCAAGAAGCCATTCAACGTCGACGAGTTCCGAGAGGTTCTCGCCCGCGTGATGAAGAAGAAGGGCTTAGCGCGCACCCCAGAAGAGCAATTGCATCGAATCATCGGGGATACAATCCGAACGATCCGCAAGGACAAGGAGTTGACGCTGAAGCAGATGAGTCGACGCACAGGGCTATCGATCTCGCTCCTTTCCCAAATCGAGCGAGCTGAATCGAGCCCGTCTATTTCGAGCTTGTACAAGATAGCCGTGGCGCTCGACACCCGTATTCAGGAGCTGTTCGGGGACAACTAAGTGCGCAGGCGTCGCTAATGGATGTGCGACCCTTGAGCAATAGGCGCCAGTGGCTTAGCTGCTGTTTGGCGAGTCGGTCAACGTGGCATGTTGTGCGGGGCGCGAGAAGCCGGCGAGGCGCCGCTCTCGCGCTCCTTCTCACGACGTTGCTGAGCTCCAGCTCCGCTAACGCCGAGTGGCCGCCGCCGCAACAGACACCCGTCGCCTACCTCGCGAGCAACGCATTCTGGCCAAATGATCCGGCGTACGCCCCCGGCGCGGGCTCGGGCCAATGGTGGTTATTTTCCTTCGTGCCTGAGCGTGATCCTGCGGCATTCCTTCTGCGACAGCCTTTCCTCCCCTCAGGTTTGAGTGTCGATGCGGCCTGGCGCTACGGGAGGGGGGCGCCTTCAGCATTGCTGGCATTGGTGGATGACGGCATCGATTTGGGCGAGGCACAGCTCAGCGCCAGTTTTGCATTGAATCCCGGTGAACTGCAGCTCGTGCCGCCAATTCACCGAGATGGCACTGCTTGCGCCCGACTGGTGCCAACGGATCAAACCTCCCCACGGTTGGATTGCGCCACGCCGGCAGATGGCATGGTCACTGTGCAAGACTTCCGGGAGACTCTGGGATGGGTCGGGGACATCGCGGGAACAGATCCGAACAACAACGGCATCCTAGATCCCGAAGACATCATCGCGCTCTATCACAACGACGTGGACGACGATGGTAATGGTCTGGTCGATGACATCGCCGGATGGAATTTCGCCGAATCAAACAACGATCTCAGGCACCGTAGCTCGACTCACGGCACCGAAGTCGCGCTAGACGTGCTTGCTCCAGTCAATGACAACAAGGATCGCGCGGGAGTATGTCCAGCCTGCCTAGGGCTACCCATTCGCGTCTCCGAACAACGAGGCACTGATCCTCAGAGTCTCGCGCTTGCGCTTCTGTATGCGGCATCGCGCGGTGCCACCGCTGCCCTCGTCGGTCATCTTCCCCTGGGGCGCAGCGAGACGCTCGAAACTGCTATTCGCGTCGCCGCACAACACGGAATGCTGGTGATTTTTCCGCTGGATGGGGAGTACCAGAGTCACCCACCGGCGCTGTTCAACACCGACGCCTGGCTGCCGGTTGGCGCCTTGACGACGCACAACGACGATAATCGGACCAATCGCACCATCAGCTTCGCGACTTTGGATTCCTCGCAGACCCTCGCACCCGGCGTGAACCTCATGGGTTCTGGTCCAACACGAAGTCGGAGGGCACAATCGGTCGTGCTTGGCGTCGCGGGATTGATCTCTGCGGGTTCGCTTGGCATGACGACGAGTAGACTGACGCCGATCGAGTTGGCTTCCATCCTGAAGTGGAGCGCGGATCCGATCGATCCCAGCCTGACCTCACTCACGGAGTCGCCAACAGCCGACGCGACGGCAATGCGTCGCGTGAACGCGAATGCGGCCGTCGAAGCGGTGCGAGCTCGACTGATTCCGCCGGAGGTGGACTTGGAAGGTCCCACCTGGCACGAACCAATCTTCGAGGAAAAGGCGGCGTCACTTGCTGTGATTGGCCGAGTCTCTGCCCCGAGAGCCAAGTCTCTTGATATCCAAGTCAGCATGGCAGTTGGTCGCGAGCCGAAGGACGTTGACTTTCAGCCGGTATTCCGTCGCGACGAGCTCGAGGCGAGGTCACTATCCAACGCGGGCTCGACCATTGCGACCCTCGATCCACGAACGTTCCGTCAGACTACCGACGCATCCGATCAGCAGTCGAGTGCCGTCATCACGATTCGCGTGAGGGCAACGGCGCACTACCCCGACGCGCAAGAGGACGTATCAACCGAAGTTCAACGCGCCATCATTCTGCTGCGAGACCCTGATTTAATTCTTGGCACACCGCTACGAATCGGCGCCAAGGCCACTTCTCCGAAAATTGCCGATGTCGACGGTGATTCCGTAGATGACATTGTGTTTGGCGATCTCGATGGCAATCTGTCGATGCTGGCCGCTAGAGGTGGGCGGCTGGAGCCGATCCATTCTCCGCCCCTTACGACCAGACAGCTCCAAGATTTTCGGCGGGTCCGATCGGCGACCAGCTCACGCATCCTTGACGCCGTGCCACTGCCGCTCGAGGGTCTCGGCCATAGCCCGATAGTTGCCCCACCGGCCATCGCTGATCTCGACAGCGACGGGAACCTCGATGTTGTAGCAGCCAGCTTGGATGGGACGCTGTACGCATACAAGCGGGACGGGACCTTCCTACCAGGATGGTCTGAGCTCTCTCTACCCGAGGTGGACTCTGGATGTGCCGGCGATTCCTCCTGTGTTGGTGGGTCGTCGCGTCTAGCACGCGGACTCTCTTCCAGTCCGGTCATCGCTGACGTGAACGGAGACGGGCATCCGGAGGTCATCGTTGCCGCACATGACGGAAAGCTCCACGCGTACATGGCAAATGGTCAACCGGTGAAGGGTTGGCCCGTGTCGATTGGGATTGGCCCGAATATGCAGCCTGGTCGACTTACGCAAAGCCCGGCCGTGGGCGACTTCAACTTTGATGGGATTGACGACCTAGTGCTCACAGCTGGTGAGGAGCGCAGTCGGGAATTCGGTCGCGGCGCTCACTATTTGCTGCTTGGTACGGCACAGAATGGCCCTCAATTGGCTGAGGGATGGCCGGTAGGAGTAGACACGATCGACGCCATTGCGGACCGTTTGGATCGCTCCACACCACCGGCAGCGGTCGATAGCTCTGGCCCGTATACGCGCACGTTGCTCTACGGGAACTCGAGCCAGCCATTCTTTCTACCCCTCAACCCAGGATCCACACAGGAAACGGACGCTTCTCGCACGGGCGGGGTACTGCCTGAGTTTGCCGAGCCAGTGTCATTGCTCGACAATCGGGCTGGGTTTCGTCTGTCCGATTTCGGCGCGCTTTCTAAATACGAGGGCATAACCATCTTCTCCCCCATGTTGGCTCGTCCCAGCATTGGCGATCTCGACCGAGACGCAGTCCCGGACGTCGT
>JBLNFG010001175.1:0-3253 GCA_050263495.1 Myxococcales bacterium
GACGAAGCGCTCGGCGATCGACCCAGCAAACGGAGCCCGAATGACGCCGTCGCCCACGATTTGTCCGGCTAGAGCAGCGCGGGCTTTCGCAGCAGAGACGCTCAACTCGCTGGTGCGACACTGCACACTTACGCGGTCGTACTCGAATTGGCTGATGGCACCCTGTTCAGCCAGCGTGCGGTACCGCTCACAGGTCGAGCTTGCGTTCTCTGCAGCCGCTGCGGCGGATTCTGCGCTCGCCCGCGCCTCGGCCAGATTGAGCGCCGCGGAACGCGTATCGATGACAGCGATCGGCTGCCCAGCTTCCACGATTGCACCACGCTCGACGAGCGTCTTCGTGACCCTGCCGTTGGCATTCGCTGCAAGATCGGTATCGCGACTGCCCTTGAGCTGCCCCGTAAGCGTAAGCCAAACGGGAACACTACGGGTCGCTACGGGTTGTGTCTGCACGTGAACCGCGGCTGCCTCAGCTACGCTGGGTGAGGGCTGGGCGTTTGCAGATCGGGTGCACGCCGGGGTCCCCGCGCTCGCAAGCAGCGCAACGAGCGCGACGGATCGTTGCATCGCTGCAAGAGCAGAGGTTCGTGGCGAGATTACGTCTTGGAGTTGCCCGGAAGGGGGGAGATTGATCGCTCCTTTGGAACGGCCAGTGGCGTATCGACCTGAACCGATGAGTTGCGTGTAATTGCCGGACTCCGGGTCCGAAACGACATTCACCGCCCCTGCACCACCCTCGATATTTCGGCACATTCCCGACAAACCCAACTGATCCCGCCGCTTATTCTGCACGATGGTTGCCATCCTGGAATCTCCACTCGTTTGATCGCGCAACTTCAAGTTGCGTACGGAGCATGGATCCCTCGCTCGTGAAACGCAACTCTAAGTTGCAATTTCTGAAAAGAATGGCATTCTCTCATTGTGGCTCTCAGCGAACTCTCGGTAGTACATCAGCGGCGAGCGCAACCGACTGGCTCGAAGCGAGAAGCCCGCACGGAAGCCATCCTGCGAGCCGTCCTCGAAGAGATCGCGGAAGTCGGGTACGGCGCGCTAAGCGTTGAGGAGGTAGCAACGCGCGTTGGGGTGGCAAAAACCACGATTTATCGACGCTACCCGACCAAGCTGGAACTCGTACGTACGGCCATCGCCCATTACCTGGCCGAAGCTTTGGGTGAGCCACCGAACACAGGGTCACTGCGCGGGGACTTGATCGCACTCGGACGCAGCGCCGTGCAGCTGGGCTCCTCGGTCCTTGGCCAGAGTCTGTTTCGCACCAAGTTGTTGGGCAGGATCGATCCGGAGCTGGAGGAGCTCGGAAAGCACTTCGAGGCAGAGCGACTGGAGCAGCAACGCGTGGTTGCGCTGCGCGCCATCGAGCGCGGAGAATTGCAGAATGAAGACGATTTCCATCGCGCGGTGCAGCTGCTCTCGGGGTCAATCCTGGTCATGATGCTCGTCCACTGCCGGCCTTTCGATGAGCTCGAGATCGCTCGCACGGTAGACCTACTGCTTCACGGTCTGTGCCACGCGCCCGCACGGTATCGGGCCGGCGCGCGGTAGGCAACGCTTCCAAACCCGAACCGCCGCGGCTCCAAACCGACGCCGATTGAGACCGAGTCCTGGATGGTTTGTCCGTCGCGACCACGACGGATAGCGCTCAGATCGAGTTACTCCGGTGGAGAGCCACCCTCTGGACGTTCGAGCCCGGCAAGCGCGTGCTTTCGCGGGGCACGACCTGGCTCTTGCGAGCCAAGTCGACGCCGCACAGGAGGCCACCACGGATCTCGAGTTTCGTGAGCGGTGAAAGGCGCGTCAAATAGCGACGCAGGATCGCGTTGCGACGTTGGATGAGTGTCTCCGTCAGGTAGCGGGTGTTGTCTGGATTGTAAGCGCCGACGCGCACCGCCGCGGTCACCAACAACCGCTGATACGAAGACCGGACATTGGCGAGACGGAGATCGCCACGGACGAGGAATCCGATACCGGGCCGTGGAGGAAGTACGGGACGGCGAATCCAACGAAGGAGCCCATGACCGCACCGGCTAGAACGTCCGTTGCATAATGGCGATCGGCAGCGATTCGAAAGTACCCGCTGACCACAGCCACCGTTTCGCCGACTGTCCACACGAGGGGCGCCATGCGGTACCCACGCATCGTCGCAACCGTGCCCGACGCCGCTGCGAGCGCGAAGGCCACCGACGTGTGTCCCGAATAGAAGGAGAGATTGTCCTCGGTGGAGGCCTGTTGATCCCGGTTGCTTTCGCTGCCCGCGTGAACGTCCGGACGCTGCCGAGCCGTCGCAAGCTTGATGCCTTGGCCGACATTCACCGAAAGCATGGTCGCTTGGGCCACGATCAACAAGTCGACGGGAAGATTTCGAAGGTGCCCGTCTTGGGCCATAAAGACGGCACCGACTCCGGCGCCCGCCAATGGGGCGAGAACGTACGCAAAGACGTTGCTTACCGTCTTTGCCGAGTTCGGATCGCGCCAACGGAGCTCATTGCGAATGGAAGCATCGAAGCCATTCAGAGTGTCACGCCCGTCGGTGCCACGATCACACCAGCGGCACTGCTTCGGCGCCAACGTTGGTGAAGCCAACTCAAGGGATATGGCCAATACCGTACTCGCCGCCGTGATAGTCACGTCGCGAGCAAGATCGTAGCGCAGGTTCGCGGGGCTATCGTTCGTGCCCAAGGCATCCCCTGCCGGCAAGAGCGTCCAGGCAAGAGCGAGGGTGATGGGGGCTAGGACTGGGCGATCGAAGCGGGGCAAGTCGTCCCAATCTCGCAAAGATCGCGGCGACGTGCAGCTGGAATCCGCGGTCGTAGATCCGGGATTCCATGCTAACTAGGTAGGCTCATGCTCAAGGCCGTCGTCCTTGCCGTGTTCCCCCGTGCGAAGACGGCGGTCCGGACCTAGATCTCGACCTGCATCCCCAACTCCACAACCCGCCCAGGTGGGATCGAGAAGAAGTCCGTCACCGAGTGAGCGTTGCGTGAAAGGAACGCAAACAGCTGCTTGCGCCAGCGCGCCATCGGAGATTTACCGGTCGTTTTTAGCGACTCTCGACTCAAGAAGTAGCTCACGTCGCTGCCTACGTTGACGCCCAGCTCGGCGCACCGCTCGAGAACCTCCGGCACATTCGGCCGCTGCATGAACCCATAATGAGCGATCACTTGACAGAAGCCGTGGTTCAACGGTCGCAGTTCGATCCGCTGGGCTTCCGGCACCTCTGGCACGCGATCCGTCGTTACGC
>JBLNFG010001176.1:0-17666 GCA_050263495.1 Myxococcales bacterium
TCATCTCGCCTCATTCCTCACGTTACGGCTACCATTGTCTGCTGCACACTGGCGAACGTGGCAGCGGCTGCTCCCACTTCAATCACCATCACGCCACCCAACCACACTAGGTTTCTCGTTGGGCAACGCTTCGACATTCGCGTTGAAGGAAAGGGAACCGGACCTTTTTCGGCAAGCCTAAAGCTCGACGGCAGATCCATTGCGTTCTCGTCGGGTGAGCAGAACAGCACCACTACCGACGGCATTACTTCGCCAGGGTTTGGCGGCTTCAATTTGCGCGGCTACTCGAATCTTCGCCCTGGCAAGCATCTGATTACAGCTACCTTCAGCGATGCCACAGGCACCATCGAGACCTCGTCAGAGTTCGAAGTGACGCGGGTCGGTGGCTACGATGCGCCGATCAAGAACATCATCATCATGCTTGGCGATGGGATGGGCACCGCTCACCGCACCGGTGCTCGACTAGTACGTTACGGGGCTACCGCGGGTGATCCGAATGGATACTTGGAGATGGACGCGTTTCCATCCACCGGTATGGTCACCACCCATTCACTGAACAGCATCGTGACGGACTCGGCACCGGGCATGGCCTGCTACGTCACGGGAAGCCACGCCAACAACGGCCAGGAAGGGGTGTACCCGGCGAACGTATCGAATCCGTTTCTATACCCGCGCGTCGAGTACCTCTCCGAGTATCTGCACCGAACCCAGGGGAAGTCGCTGGGGCTCGTGAGTACGGCGGATCTCGAGGATGCAACCCCCGCCGCAAACGCGGTGCACACGGGTAGTCGTGGCGCAGGAACGGGGATCGTCGATCAGTATTTTGATGAAGCCGATGTACGCGACAGCTATCGGTACGGGACGGGGCTTCGCGTCCTCTTGGGTGGTGGGCGTCGCTGGTTCCTTCCGAATAGCGAGTTCGGTTCGAGTCGCGCCCAAGGCAGTGACTATGGTCCACTGCCTGCGGATCTGGTGACGGCTTGGGGTCTACCTGGGTGCAGTGCGGGCGAGCTGGATCCTGAACGTGATCTACTCGAGGAGATGAAGGCCTCGGGCTTTGCCTACGCAGACACGGCCACGAGTCTGTCTGGGCTGTTGGCTGGCTCAGTGCCGGAAAGACTGCTCGGACTCTTCGCTTATGGAAACATGAACGTTGCGCTCGATAAACTGGCCAAACGTCGCAACACGATGCTCGCTGGCACGACGAGTTTCGTCGTCGACGACTATCACGCGCCAGATCAGCCGATGCTCGACGACATGACGGATGCCGCGCTCAGGGTGCTTAGTCGACGTAACCATCGCGGCTTCGTGCTCATGGTCGAGGGGGCTCACATCGACAAACAATCCCACGCCATGGACGCAGAGCGGGCCATCGGAGACACGCTCGAATTCGATCGCGCCGTGGGCGTGGCGCGTCGCTTTGCAGAAAACGTCGATCGCTCGACACTCGTCTTGGTCCTCTCAGACCATGAGTGTTCAGGCTTCAGCATCAACGGCGCACTCAATGCGGCGCCCGAGGCTGTGTCAGCCTTAGCCGGAGATGGAGGGTTCCTCGATCCTGAACATCAACCAGCCCGGCAGAAACTGGTTGCAGTGTACGAATCGGCCGGATTTCCTGTGTACAACATCCTGGCCGACGGTTACCCCGAGACCTGGGACGTGCGCGGCAAGGTGCTGTTTGGTTTCGGCGCCAATGGCGATCGATTCGAGAATTGGTTAACGAAACCTAGACCGGTCGTAGACAGTCTGCTCACGAGTTCGATTCAAACAGAACTCGCCGACAACGGATACCCCCGAAATCCCTCCGCGCGCTCTCAATCCGACGGCTACTTCATTCGGGGTCAGGCAACAGGCAAAGACCAGGCTGTGCACACTGCCTCCGATATTCCCGTGTCCGCGTTCTCGCCACGGCCGCGAGCTGCAGCACAGTTCGTCGGAGTGCAACGGAACACCGACATATTCTTCAAGTTGGCCGGTGCTGCGTTCGGCGGCTACTAACGCTGCGCTCCACCGGCGACAGCAACGGCAACCGTCGCTGGGGTTCGATCCGCGTCGTGCTAGCGTCCGCTCGCGACCGATCGAGCTGCATCGTTTGCGCGACGAACAAACCTAAATCAGAAAAGGCGCCGGAGGAACTGCCCTCGGCGCCTGCGATGACTGTTACTGACGACCAGAAGGCGCCGGAGGAATTGCCCTCGGCGCCTACGATGACTGTTACTGACGACTAGAAGGCGCCGGAGGGATTGCCCTCGGCGCCTGCGATGACTGTTACTGACGACTAGAAGGCGGCCTGACCCGCCAAGATGAATTGCTGACGATGGGGAATGTTGTCCATATCGAAGTAGCTGTAAGAGGCTTGAATCTTCGCGTACTTGCCATCAATGAAGTAGTTGACGCCAAATTCGTACGCTCGAATCTCGTCCGTACCCAGGCCGAATTTTGCGTAAAGCGGCTGATCAGCGGCTGCGGTACTGGTTAGCCTCTGGTCAACGTCGAGGTAGCTCAATCGTGCAACAGGCTGAATCTTCTTGGCGATGGTGTAACCGAGCGTTGCAGCCATACCCCTCGACTTCACGCGCTGGGCGCCTTCTTTCGTGATGCCACGCCACTGCCAGATCAATTCGCCACGAGCAATGAAGTCGGAATGCTCGAGAGCAACGTCCGCTTCCACGAGATCTCGGGTCGTGTCTTGCGTCGTGCGCTGGCCGACGCTCGTCAGCCCGGCGCCACCCACCATGACTCCCTTGATCGGGGTAAATTCGAGCCTTAGAGCCAACTCCTTCTGCCGATTCCTATCGATCTGGTTGCCCCCTGGCGCTCCTTGCAACAACTGCAGAGAGTACTTGAACAGCTCGAACTTCTTGTCTACACGAAGACCCGCGTCGAAGTTGTCGCCAAAATATCGAGACGTGTGCGCGCGTTCGGGCAACAGCTGCTCCGCTGAAGAGCTGATGGCTTCGTACGAGATCGGAGCCTTCCATTGGCCGATCGAGACGTCGGCATAGTCAGACTTCACCGTCACGAAGCCGTCAAGCAAGATCCCTGTATCCGAGGGCGGAGCGTAACCAGTGGTCGTGCCGTTGGCGCTAATCGCACTGTACTTGAAGGTCTTTGCGGCATCGAGCTCCATTTTGAACCCGACCCGATCCTTCACCACTTCGCCTGCCATGGTGAAGTACGCGCGTCGCACCCGAAAGTAGGCAGTCGTGTCAAACGAACCGCCCGCTGGGTTTGCTGCGATGCGCGTGCCGTCTTCTACGACAAACCACCCCTGCGCTAGCCCGCCGATCTTCAGCCAACCGCTATTTGCAATCGCGATCTTCTTGGGCATCACTTCCGGAACGGGTTCGGCCGCAGCAGCTGGCGGCGTCGCCACTGGGGCTGGCTCAATCGGCGGCGCTGAGGCAGGAGGCAGAGCCACGGGCGCTGGAGTCTGCGCAGCATTCGCATCCAGAGCCGCTGGAGCGGTCGTCGCCGCCTCTGGCGCCACCGTGGAAGTAGCCGGCGATTGTGCCGAAACAGGCGCATTCGGCTGCGGATTTACGCCCGGAGAGCCTGCGGGCGCAGTCGTGGCGTTCCCAGGTGCGGCCGGGGCCAGAGGGGCGTTGGGGGCCGTCTGTGCCAATGCAGTGTGGCTCACCAGAATGAGCCAAAGTGGACTGACATAGGTAGACAGCTTGCGCGTAGTCTTCATAGCTTCTTCATCTGCCTTTCGCCGTGGGAATAGACCTGTGTCACGTATCAAATCTGTGACAGCTACGGAACAAGTAATTGCGTCGCACGTCAAAGCGAAAATTTGGCATCAGGTGCTAACCCCCCAAGATCCGTTCAGATACTCGGTTTTCTGCTGACGCAGAGAACGAAGGTGCAGCGCCCGAACTGGTCGTAATACTCGGTTTTCGCTCAGACGCGTACTACAGCGCAGCCGGATCACGTATCCTTCAGATCACGCATCAATCCGATAGCGCGCCTGGCTGGAGCTTGCTTTCACTCGCCTTTTGGTCGGTTCTGTTGCCCGCCATTGGCATTGTAAACTCGAAGCGGGTGCCAGTGCCGAGAGTACTCTCCACGTCAATGTGCCTCCCCATGGCTTCGACCAAGTGACGCACAATCGATAGACCCAGCCCCGTGCCGCCCAACTCGCGCGATCGACCGGTATCTACCCGATAAAAGCGCTCGAATATGCGCGGTAAGTGTTCCGGCGCGATGCCGGGCCCGGTGTCCTCCACTTGCAGCGCGATGAACGTGCCAGTCTGTCTTGCGCGCACCCGAATTACGCTATTGGTGCCGGAGTACTTCACGGCATTGTCTATCAAATTGGTCAAGATATGCTCGATCGCCCTTCGATCAGCCAAGATCCTTGGCGTGGACGCGGGAACGTCACTCTGCAGCGT
This sequence comes from Myxococcales bacterium, assembly GCA_050263495.1. Classification (GTDB taxonomy): domain Bacteria; phylum Myxococcota_A; class Polyangia; order Polyangiales; family Polyangiaceae; genus FEN-1139. Next base: position 4,395 of record JBLNFG010001176.1, read on the forward strand.
CTGGCCGCGCTTCTCGGCACGCTCACGAAACAAGGCCAGCGCTTGAGATACGACCATCGACACATCGAGCGCCTCGAGCACAATCCGGATCTCACGCGATTCGATTCTGGAAAGATCGAGCAAGTCGTCGACCAGGTTCCCCAGACGTTCGGCGTTGCGAGCAATAATATCCGTGAAGCGCGGCAGTGCTTGCACGTCGTTGACGGCGACATCGCGAATCGTCTCAGCTGCTGATCGAATCGCAGTTACTGGCGTACGCAGCTCGTGTGAGACGTTGGCCACGAAATCCCGACGAATCGATTCGAGTCGACGCATCTCGGTTACGTCAAATGCCACCGCGAAAACTCCGCTCTCAGTCCCGACGGGCGCGACGTGGACGAGCAGACGGCGCGGCTTTAGCCCGGTAATCTCAATCTCTTGCGTCGTTCCGCGGCCACTTGCGCGCGTCTCGTCGAGCAGCCGCTTGAGATCAGCGTGACGTATTACTTCGAGCACGGACTTGCCAACGCAATCGTCACGCAGCAGCAGCATCTCTCGAAGCGCAGGATTGACGAGCGTAATGCGTTCCTCTTCATCAAGCAGGATCACGCCTTCGCTCATTCGGGTTAGAATCCCAGCCATGCGATCGCGCTCGAGACGCAATTCGCCCAGCGTACCGGATAGACTGCGTGCCAAACGCGCCAGAGTACGCCCAAGCTCGCCGAATTCATCCGTACCGAGTTCGGGAATTTGTGTATCAAGCTGCCCTTGCGACATGCGACGCGCAGCTTCTGTCAATTGGCGCGCAGCACGTGACGCCCACACCGCTGCAACACTCGCCGTCACCAACGCCAGGAGCAGGGCCAAACCGGCGCCAATACCAATCCCGCGCTGTGCATAGGCCACGTCCTTTTTGACCTGACCTAGGTCGAGTGCCATCCGCAACACGCCAAACGGCTGATCGTGCGAACCAATCGGCGTCGCAAGATAGAGCAGATCCTGTTCAATCGTCGTGCTGTGGCGGCGGCTTAGGCCGACCCCAGTGCGCAGTGCCTCTTGCACCTCTGGCCGGAGCCGGTGATTGCTGACGGAAGCGTGGGCAAGATCCGCAATTTCGGAGTCGCCGATCACCACGCCATCGCGCCGGATGATCGTAACCCGCGTTTGGGAAGCCCTACCGAGTTGTTGGGCGAGCGCCTGCCAGCCCATGTGCGCTTCATTCTCGGTCATGGCCGGAGTGACTTGGAGAACGCCGAGAGCGAGGCGAGTCCCGAGATCATTCTCAATCCGTCGCACCGTCTTAGCCTCGAGATCTGCTCGGGCATAAGCAGAGAAAATGGTCGTGGAAACGGTGACCATCCCCAACGATAGGAAGAAGAGTTTGCCTCGAATCCCCAGTTTCACGAAACGGCCTCTTCAGGGCTTTCTACAAACCGATAGCCAACTCCCCGCACTGTCTCGATGTAATCACGAGCCGCTTCGAGCTTCTCGCGTAGCCGCTTGACGTGGGTGTCCACAGTTCGAGTAGTAATGTCCGCCTGAATACCCCAAACGTCGTCAAGCAACGCGGCGCGTGTCTGCACCCTATTTTTGCGATCATACAGCGTCACGAGCAGACGAAATTCGAGTGCCGTCAGTTCGATCTCGGTTCCTTCGACCCAAATTCGGTGCGCACCGCGATCAATCCTCAGCCGTCCAAAATCGACGATTTGGCCCAATTCGGGTGTCTCTGGCCGATTCCGTCGCAGAATTGCCGAGATGCGCAGCAAGAGTTCGCGCACGCTAAACGGCTTGACCACGTAGTCGTCCGCGCCAATCTCGAACCCCACGACACGATCGATCTCCTCACCGCGCGCCGTGACCATAATGATTGGAACGGCCTTCGTGCTAGGTTGCGCTTTGAGCGTACGACAGACATCGATCCCCGAGATGTCGGGCAACATTAGGTCGAGCAGAATCAGATCTGGGATGTGTTGTTGAACGGCCTTGATTCCGTCCTGGCCACGCCCGGCGAGGGTCACCGAGTAACCAGCTTGCTTCAGGTTGTATTCGAGCACACTTTGCAGATCGATTTCGTCTTCGATCACGATGATATGGGCCATATCCGAGTTCTGTTTGTGGCTTTCCCTTGGGTCGGCGGTGCTGAGACTAGCGGTCATTCTTCCGACCGAGAAGACATGTTCTCTCCGCCCATCTTGGTAGGTTGGCAACCTGCACGCTTCGCTTGCTGGCTACCCGAGCCTTGTTCCGACATTCTTGCTTCTGTGCGTTTAGGGGCCCCTGCCCCAAAACTCGCGTGAGGGCACAACCTGAGACTCTTTCGGACCAAGGACAACTAGCCGCGCCCTGTGACGAAACCATGCCAATCCGGGGAACGGTCTGTGGCACTTTTGCTCGGCTTGTGCGTGACGAGAAGCGGACTTCTGACCGGGTGAGTATGGACGTCGCGGAGACGTGGGATTTTCGCCGACTCACGCATCCTGCGCTGACTCGGCACACTCGCGTTACAGCTTCGATCGCCGCGCGCTTTTTATCTGAATCCGGTGCAGCACGCGGCTTGGTCACGCGCTGCGTGCCGCACACTCGAACCACTCGGCACTGTGCTCTCGGTCGGACGCGCCACGACGAGCCTCGGTCGATGGAATTCAAAAACAACGCGGTAACGCGTCGACTTGACCTTGCGCACGCCTTCTGCCCGCGATTGCCGCCGCGTGGTTTCGCCAAACGTGGCGGCACTCATGCCCGGCAACGAACAGCTCATAACAGCTGGATCAGCGAGATCCGTCGGGGCAGAGCCAGCTCGCTCGACCCATTTCCGACGGACCGGAGCCAGCTCGCTCGACCCATTTCCGACGGACCGCAGCCCGTCAAGCGTCCGTTGTCGTGTCCGCGGTCGTGTCCGCTGGAGCCTCTGGCTTCGCTGGCTTTGCGGGCTCCGCTTCGTGACTCTTGTTGACGTATTTGTCCCAGAGCCGCTTCGACTGCGTGCGTAGCTCACGGCGTAGGAACGGTAGACCTGCACGTCGCACACCGTCTACTTCGTTCTGGAGGAACCACTTGACGCGATCGATCTGCGGGGTGCCGGTGGAGACGCGCTTGTCGATGATGCCCAGCATCTTGCCAATCTCCGCAACTGCCTCGAGCGTATAGCCCATCTGAGCCTCGGTGTGCGCGGCAGTGACGTTGCAGCGAAGCCGCTCTTTGCCCTTCTGCACTCCGGGCGAGATGAACGGAATCATAACGACTCCGGCGCCGTGATAGAGGTACGCCGCGAACTTGATCGTTAGCTCCTCGTCATTGAGAAAAATGGGAGTGATATGCGTCGTAGCGTCGCCGAGATTCAGCCCCAATGACAGCAAGCCTTCGCGGAAACGCCGCCCATTCTCGTGAAGCCGCTTCATCAACGTCACGTCGTGCTCGATGATGTCGAGTGCCGCCAGCGCTGCTTCCACCTGCGCGAGTGGTAACGACGCGGAGAACGCAAAGCTTCGCGCCGCAAACTTCGTGTAGTCGATCAGCTCTTTGTCCGCACACAGGAAGCCACCGACGGTGCCAAACGACTTCGAGAACGTGCCGATGAGCAGATCCGCTTGCCCCATCACCCGCTGTGCCTCTGCCACGCCTTTACCCGTCGGGCCGAGCGTCCCTAGACCGTGAGCATCGTCCAACATTACGACCGCGCCGTGCTTCTTTGCCACGGTGAGCATGTCGGCGAGCGGCGCGATGTCGCCGTCAACGCTGTAGAGCCCCTCGATGACCACCATCTTCTTCGGATTGGCGGCACCCGCGAGCGTCTTGTCGAGACTCGCCACGTCGTTGTGCTTGAAGAAGCGGATCTCGAGTTCTTCGCTCTGACCCTTTGCCAAGAGCGCGCCATCAATGATGGCCGCGTGACTCAGCTTGTCGAGAACCACCGTGGTCTCGTCGTCGAGAAAGGCTTGCAGCGTTCCGACGAGCGCCTGGTAGCCGGTGGTAAATACGGCACACCCCGTATACCCTTGCCACCGCGCCAGACGGTCCTCGAGCAGTGTGTGACGTACGGTGGATGCCTGTGGACGAGCGCTACCGAGACCAGTGCCGTAGCGACGCGTCCCCTCGACGGCTGCCTCAATCAATACCTTGCTCTGTGAGAGCCCGAGGTAGTCGTTGGAGGTGTAGTTGATGTAACTGCCGTCCTCGATGTTGACACGCGAACCAATGCTCGAAAACTGCCTGAAATAAGGGTAAGCGCGGAGGCTCTTGGCCTTTTCGATCCGCGACAGGATTTCGGTCGTCTTATCGTGTAACCAGGACATGTTTACGATACCTCGTCAGTGTGTACAGGCACGAGCAAAGGCAGGCGTGAGTACGGCCTGGCGTGAGTCAAGGCACGCGCGGTAGCTCACGCAATGACGCGCTCAGAGTGCGAGCGCTTCGCGCTGGGTATACAGACGCATCAGATCGTCACCAAACAGCATGCCCTGATCCACGGTCAGGACCTGTCCCTTGACTCCGTCCAAGAGGCCACTGCAGAGTGCCAAGATCACGCTCGCCACTTCGTCTTCCTTGAGCCAACGAAAGCCGGGAGGTGCCAAGCGTTCGAGAAACGCAAAGAGCTCGCTTCCGAACATGTCGCGCGTCGATTGCGTATCGAGTGCAGCCGCACGCACGACGTTGATATTTACGTTCTCGTCGCGCAGCCGAAAGCTCGCGTACCGGACGAGAGTCTCAAGTACTGCCTTCGAAGCCGCAACGAACTCGTAACCCGGATTATACGTGTCTGGCCCAGGCGAAGAGGTCGCCACCACGTAACGAGGATACTTGCCAAATACCTTCTTGATCCGTTGCATGTACGCGAACGTCGGCCAAGACGAGTACGAGATGCTTTTCAGTAAGGCGCGTTCGGTCATTTCCTCGAAATTGGGGACAACAACCGAACCAGCCACGTTGCTAATGAAGACATCAATGGCGCTGTAGCGAGATTTTACTTCTTGCAACAGCGCCGTCGTGTCGTCTGCCTCCGCGACGTCTGCCTGGACGATGAGCGGTAACTTAGCGGAGGCTGCGGCAAACTTTGCATTTACCTCGCCCTCGTCCGCGCTTCCCCAGCGATAGGTAATGATAGTGGATGCACCAAGCTTCGCAAATGCGAGCGCAGTCGCGAGTCCAATCCCCTTCGTGCCCCCGGTCACGAGCACGGTCTTGCTATCGTATGACTGAATCATTCTTCGCATTCCTCACTGGGCGGGGGCCGAATATAGAGTCGAAGTCTCAGTTCGCGGAACCGCTATCGCGCTCTTGAACGGTCTTGTGGAAGAGATCGATCAGACCGTCGATGTTGGTGAGTTTGTTTAGTTCGGCGCGTGGAACTTTGACCTTGAGCTCTCGCATCGAGCGCGAGACGACCTCGACCAGGTCCAAGCTGTTCGCCCCGTAGTCTTTCATCGACTTGCTGGTGTCGATGCTGTTCACGTCCAAGTCGTCCACGGCGTCGCTCAGGTGCTTCTTGATAACGCCCCAAATCTCATCACGAGTCATTGGATTATTCTCCTTATTTTCCTTCAGGCTTGGCTGCAATTTGAAGTTTATCGCGCTCTCCGTACAGGCGCATGATGTTGTCGTAGAATGGCGCGCCGTGGTCGACGGACACCACCTGACCCGTTATCGCGTCCATCAAACCGCTGGTGAGTGCGAGAATGGCGTTCGCAACTTCCTCAACGGTCACGAACATGGATGGATCAAAGCGTTCGATGAACGGAACGCAATCGGGGCCCATCGTTGCATTCAAGGATTCGGTCTTGACCAGCGCCGCACGCACCACGTTCACACGCACACCCTCGGGGCCGAGCCTGAACGCGAGGTACCGGCAGAGGGTCTCCATCACCGACTTGGAGGCAGCCACGAAATCATAATTGGCCGTGTACTTGTCCGGGCCGATGCTGGAAAGGCCGATCACGTAGCGCGGATAGGATCCGAAGGTTGCTTTGATCTGCTTCGTGTACTCGACCATCGGCCACACGCTGTAGTCGATGCTCCGAAGCAACGCGCGCTTCTGGTACTCCTCGAACTCCTTGACGATCTGCGCAAACGCGACGTTCGAGATGAACACGTCGAGGCGACCGTACTTTTCGCGGATGGTTTCGACCAAGCTCTGCGTATCCTCGGCTGAGCCGGCATCTGCCTCAGCGATCATCGGCGGCTCGGCGCCGGCATTGGCAAAGCTTTGGTTGATTGCGTCTTCGTCAGCGCTTCCCCACTTGTGAGTCAGCACCACGTGCGCACCCAGTCGAGCGTAGGCGAGCCCTGTCGCTAGGCCGATCCCGCGCGTCCCCCCAGTAATGAGGATTACCTTGCCGCGATAGTCATGCATGCCCAGCCGGGCTAGGAGCTCATTCGACATACTCATTCTCGATTCGCTGGACGATATCACTCTGGGAGAACGTGATGGTGTGCATGAGTGCCTCGACGGTCCGGCTTTGTTCAAAAGCCTGCCGACGGACGACACTCAGGGTGCGCTTGAGTAGCTCGAGCGCGGGCCGCGGCTTTTCCGCAATCTGTGCCGCAATGTCGAAGGCCTTGGCACGCACCTGCGCCTTCGGTAACACGTGATTGATTCCGCCCTTCTCGGCCAAGGCGGAACCGCGTCGAAACTCACCCGTGTAGAGCAACTCATGCGCGACAGCGCGGCTCAAAGCGTGTTCGAGCAGCGCCGTGATCCCCATTCCAGGCGTAAAGCCCATGTTCATGAAGCTTGCGCCGTAACGACTTTCTCGCGAAAGCAGGATGATATCCGCGGCGAATCCAAGCGCAAGCCCACCGCCCGTCGCGTGCCCTTCCATGGCTGCAATGGTCGGCACTGGGATGTCCAGCATCGATTTCGTGAGCACGATATCGGTCGGAGGCACTTCGCCCCGCGCCAAGCGACCCAGCAGTTCCCGCGACGCACCAGCAGCAAAAACATCCTCAAGGCCAACCAGCACCACAGCTTTGACGGTCGGCAATTCCGCGGCAGCATCCAAGCACTCCCGCAGCTCTTCCACGAAGCGCTCGGAGAACGCGTTGCGATTCTCGCGGTCCGCCATCTCGATCGTGCAGATCCCCTCGCCCGAGAGATCGATGCGTACCACACGCTTTGGATCACCGAGCGGATGATTCATGCGTCGGCCTCACCTGGTAAGAGCCCATAGTCGCGAAAGGCAACGAGCTCACGCCGAACGTCGGCTCTGGACAGCAACGCATTGAGCACCTCACGCCCGGACTCCACGGCATGCGCGAGATCGGCAAGCGTGTGCGTTGGCACGCGCTCGAGCTCACGCGCTACGTGCTTCAATGCCGAGACGCCACGCGGATGCGAACGCAAAAGGGTGCGCAGGAGTCGTCCGAGTTCCACTTCAAGGCGCTCCACGCTGACGACCTGATCCACAAGACCAGCCGAATTTGCCTCGATTGCCTTCCATTTGGCCTGCGTCATGGCCCATCGCTTCGCCCGATGCAAGCCCAATCTTCCAGCGAGGACAGGAAGGATCATCGCAGGCGCAAGGCCGAAAAGCAGCTCCGGCAACGCGAAAGTCGCGGCATCGGTTGCCAGAACGTAATCGCATGCCGCCGCCAGCCCAACTCCGCCGCCCAGAGCCGGCCCTTCAACAACCGCAACCGTAATCGGCCTGGCCTTTGCCAGCGCGGTCAGCAGTTCAGTGAAGTCGTTGGTGGCCCGTTCCCAAACCGGCACCCCCTCGGCTGGAGCTTCTTCGGATATTTCAGCCAAATCCATACCGCGGCAGAATGTCTCGGCACTGCCACGTAACAGCAACACCCGCGCGGATTCGTCGGCCAAGGCCTGCAGGCAGTTCGCTTTCAGATGAGCCACGGCGTGCTGGCCGAGCGTCGCAGGCACGGTCAGCAGCAGCACGCCGTCAAATCCCGAAAACTTGTGCGGTTGAGCAGGCTCGAGCGAGATCGGATCAGCTCCAGGCATAGTCGCGATAGTAATCTTGGATGCCTCGCAGCACGAGCAGATGGCGGTCGCGGTAGTACTGGTTGTACCAGTCACCGAGAATGGAGAAATCCGGTGTGAAGAGTTCGACCCCGACGTGCTCGTCGCGGATCCGTTCCACCATCTCGTATTCCTCGACCGACAGTAGACGCCGCGCATCGAGCAAGGCACCGAGATTGGCCCGTTGGGCAATTTCCCGGGCACCCTCGCACAATTTGGCGCTGTAGAACTGCGCGCACGAACCAGAGCCATAGGCGAAAAGACCCAGACGATCGCCGGGCATCACGCCCGGATCCGAGTCGAGTAGCCCCAACAAGCCGATAAACGTACTCGCACCGTAGGTGGCGCCCATCCTCCGGTTGTGCCGCACTGCGGGCAAGGTCTTCTTCTCGTAATGAGCTCTGGTTTCTTTGTTCGTGAGATTGGTGTACGCGTTCAAAAGCGCGCGGTGTGCACGGTACGTCATCCCAGCGAAGGGCGTGTGATAGAGCACGCGCGCAAAGTGCTTGTCGAAGTCGATGTCCTCACCAACCGTCGCGCGATAGTTCTCGTACGCCCCCTCCACGGCTTGGAGGTAAGCGAATAGGCTGGTCTCGCTGTTCCCCGTCTCGTGCCGCATGTTGGGGCGAATGACGTCGCTCACCTCGTGCGCATAGACGCCAGCGCGACCGGTCTCGTACTCGATCAGTCTCGGCTCGGTCGAAAGCAACACCGCAGCGGCCCCAGCGCCACAGACGGGTTCCCACGATTCACCCAGCACGAGCGTGGTCTGATCGGTGCTGACGATCAGCGCTTTTCGACCACGAGCTACCGGCGAGTTCAGCCATGCTTTGGCCAGTTCGAGCGCCCCGGTGGCTGCAAAGCACGCGTGCTTCACCTCCAGGTTGAGGCAATCGTTGGGTAACCGCAGGAAGTGGTGAACCCACGAACTGACTGGCTTTTCCTGGTCTACGCTGCTTTCCGTGCCGACCAACAGAAGGCCTATCTGCTTGCGGTCTTCCTCACTGAGCATTGCCTCCGCGGCGTTCACGCCCATGGTCACGGCGTCTTCCCACGGCGGATTGACGCTGCGCTGATCGATCATCAGATCCGACGCGGTGCGTTCGGCATCCATACCCCGTGCCTTACACAGGGTGCGGATGTCCAACGCAAGGCTGCCTGGATAGACTCGCAGCTTCTCGATCCCAACTGGCCTGTACATCATGTCGCGTGCTCGAGGCCTCCGGTGAGCGTGAGCTCTTGTCCGTTAATGAATCCAGCCGCTGGTGACGCGAGATACACGCACATTTGCGAGATTTCGTGCACGTCGCCAAAGCGCTGGAGGGGACAGTATTTGAGCCAAAATTCGCGATTTACCTGACTTAGGCCTTCACGCACCATGTCGGTGTCGAACAGGCCCAGCATCAAGACGTTGCTCCGAACGTTCTTGGGACCGTACTCTTTTGCGAGCCCCCTCGAGAGCCCGAGCAGCCCCGCCTTTGCGGCGCAGTACCCAATCTGGCCGCTGATACCGTAAGTGGCAATCGACGAGACGTGGATGAAGCTTCCGCCCCCGCCCGCCAGAAAGTGCGGCAGAACAGCGCGGACCATGAAGAACGAGCCCGTCAGATTGGTATCGATCACGTCCTTCCAATCTTCGTCGCTCATGCTCATGGCCATGCCGGGACGGTTGATCCCGGCATTATTCACCAGCACGTCGATAGTGTCGAAGTCCATGGCGATCTCGTCGACGACCTCGTCCACCTTGGCCGAGGAACGCACGTCGAGTTCATACGCCTTGACCTTGGCCTTGGGTGCGACCTGCGCAGCCTCCGCCTCGACCTCACGCGCCAACTCGGGCTTGGTGGTGTAAGTGAAGGCGACATGGTGGCCGGCTCTAGCGGCGTCGAGCACGATCGCCTTGCCAATTCCACGTGAGCCGCCGGTAATAATGAAGGTCGCCAAAGGATCAGGCCTCCCAACGCTTGAATAAGCTCACGGCGTTGATCCCACCGAAGCCGAATGAGTTCTTCATGAAGATCTTGACGTCGTGTTCAACGACTTTACCGCGGCAAACGTCGAGATCGATCTCGGGATCGAGCTCTTCGATGTTGATCGAGGGGTGCAGTTTTCCGTGCTTCATCTGCTGGATGGCCGCGACCGTCTCGACCGTTGCCGCCGCCCAGCACACGTGACCAAGCATGCTCTTGGTCGCGTTCACTTTGAGTTCGTACGCGTGCTTGCCAAACACGTTCTTGATCGAGCGAATCTCGGTCAAATCCCCGAGCGGCGTGCTGGTCGCGTGCGCATTCACGTAATCGACCTGCTCGGGCTTGATGTTGCAGGTCTTGAGTAAGCGCCGCATCAGCCGCGTCTGGCCTTCCTCGGACGGTGACGGCAAGTGGTTGGCGTCGGCGTTGGACTCGCTGCCCAGCACCTCGGCATGAATGGTTGCGCCGCGCGCGAGAGCAGACTCCAACGACTCTACGACGAGTACCGCACCACCGTGCGCCGGGACGAAGCCTTCACGCTTCGTGTCGAAGGGACGACACGCGGCGTAGGGCGCGTCATTGAAGCTCTGGTAGCTAATTGCCCCGAGCAGCGCCATTGCGTGTAGATCCATCGGCGCCATATCGAGCGCGGAACCGACGATGAGCACGCGCTCATAGCCGTGGTACCGGATCTCGTCGATGGCGCAACGCAACGCGACGTTACCGCTCGCGCAGGCCGCACCCACGGTATAGATGGGCCCCTTCGCTCCGACGAGTTCGGAACAAATCGCCGCGTGATCGGTGTCGAGGTTATGCAGCGCGAGCATGCCGTCGATGTAGTCGGGCTCCTCGTCGAACTGCGTGCGATTGACGAAATTGTAGTTGCTGTTGATGTTGTGTCCAGCCACCACCACGCCGGTCTGTTCCAGATCGAGCTTGGCGTCGCAGAGCCCCGCATCGCGCCACGCAATTGCCGTGAGCAGCAGGCTCAGCTGCGTGGACCACGGCGCCCGTGACACCAAGCGCTTGAGCTTCTTGAACATCTCCGGAGGCAGCGTGCTCTGCAGCTCTGCGAGCTTCTTCTTGACGTCGTACCCCGAGAGATCCGCTCCCACCTTGGAGTAGACGTTCCCGGTGTTGAAGAACTTCCACGGACCAACCGTGGAACGCCCCGAAAGCAACCCCGCGTAAAAACTATCGAGCGTGTCGCCCAGCAGGGTGTTGACGCTCATGCCCGAAATGACAATCCGCTTACTCGACAAAGTAGACCTCTTGCAACGCAATGGACGCAATGCGTCCCTCTTTGACCACTTGCCCGGCTGCAGTGGCCGTCATCCCGTCCTCGTCGAGAATCGACGCATGGAGCGTGAGATGGTCGCCTGGCAACAAGGGCTCGAAGTATTGGGCGTGAATGATACGGAGAGCGCGAACGCCAGCTGGTTGGGCATCCGCGCCAATCTCAACGGTTTTGTGCGTAATGAAGTAGGCGAGGCACAACGCCAATTGACCCATGGCTTCGACCTGCAGTACGCCGGGATACACGGGTTGGCCAGGAAAGTGGCCGACGAAGATCGGATCGGAGGCATCCAGGCTACGGGTTCCCAGGATTCGTCGCCCCGGCAAGTCGATTGCGGACACGCCGTCCACGAGGCGCATTGGAGGTCGATGCGGAATCAGCCGCTCGATCTCCGCGACGCCATAACCCACTGCCGCGACGCTTTCCGAGTCGGGCAAGATGAGTTTCTTGCGGAGGCGCCGAATCAGTGCATCCGTGTCGTGATCAAGATTTGAAGCCATGTCCCTAACCTATTCCGCAGCCGGACAGCTCGGTCGCGCAGAGCGAGGTGACCCGCTCGTCATAGGGGCACTAAGCACTGGCGCCTCCGAACGTAACGGCGTCGAACGTGTGCTTGGGTCGAGACAAGGCGCTCACGACCAACTGGAAGTTCGCCGCAAAATCCTCTGGAGAATCAGTCTTGAATTTGCGGTTCGCGTGCCAACGCTTCTGCAGCAAATTGTAGAGCACACCGCGCGGACCGACTTCCACGAACACGGCTTGGGGGAATCGCGCCGCCACGGCATCGATCGATTCTCGCCAGCGCACGGGGCTGTACACGTGACGGGTCAGCAACTCTTTGAAGTCCATCGCCGTTGGATTGGCAACGAACCCGCCCTTGACGTTGGAGACGTACTCACGAATCGGCTCGCGCCAGGCTGCGTCTAGGAGGTAGGGTCGGAGACCTTCCGATGCAGGTCGGAACACAGTCGTGTGCATCGGGATCTGTTTCTCGATCGGCGTGGGCGTAACGGCGAACTCGTCCTCGGCCAGGCGCATTAGTTCCTCAACAGCTGGCGTTTCGCCGGCCACGACGAACTGCGCGGGTGAGTTGAGGTTGGCGATCTCGACGGTGCCGAACGACTTCGTTCGATCGAGCATCTCGTTTACCATCTCGATGTCGACAGGGAAGAGTGCCGCCATCATGCCGCGCGGACCTTGATCGTAAACGCGACCGCGCGCATCGACCAGACGCAGGGCAGAGACGAAGTCGAGTGCCCCAATGTGCACCAGGTGGTTGTACTCACCGAGGCTAAGACCCAAGGAGTAGTCCGCTCGAACCCCCGACGCTTCGAGCGCACTCAGGTGCAAGTGGTTGGCCAGGAATACGCCAACCTGAATGTCACGATTCGAGTCGAACGCAGCTTCATTTCCAGCGCGATAGAGGGCTTGAAGATCGCGACCCAGGATCTCGGACGCCATTTTGACCAGTTCTCGCCCTGGAGACCACATCTCGGTAACCCGATCGATCATCCCAGAGTACTTCGAACTCTGCCCCGGAAACATGAATACGTTGGTCATGCTGTTCGCCTAGAGAAACGGATTGCGTCGCCCTTGTCAGCAATAAACTCACGCGGGCGGTTCCACTCGTAGCGCCTGGCAAGCGAGCGCGCACGAATTCCACTCTGGAGGGGTGCGTAAGGCGCATCGCACGTCGCGATTTGTCCTTGTTTTGTGCCGAAAGCGAACTGGTTTAGCAAGCTGAAAGATCAAGCGCGTCAACTGTTACACGGATGCGTTCCGGCGATCGCAGTAGGCAGATCGCACACGCGTCAACTGGTTGAACAAGCACGGACGGTGCGAATGCGACTTCATGTGGAGTCGCGCTCGCACCGTCAAGTGGCGAGGAGCGGTGTTTCGCTTTTCGCGTTGTTTGCTCGCACGCACTTCTCCGATTCGTCGAATTCATGCTGCCGTTCGCGTACACAAATTGGCGACACAAGCCTGATTTGCGGTGACGACAGCGCAGTCGTTGTCGCAGTCGTTGTCGCAGTCGTTGTCGCAGTCGTTGTCGC
>JBLNFG010001177.1:0-7164 GCA_050263495.1 Myxococcales bacterium
TTCCTGCGTCCCGCAGCAGTATGAAGTCTCCGTACGGGCCCCCCATACCAGCTGTTCTATCTCACAGACATCACAGAGACTCCCTGGATTCGCGTTGCACTGACCAACAGGTACCTCGAGCAGCAGCTGATCGAGCCTCGCGGTTTCTAGAGCAGTCAGTTTGGCTGAGGACAGCGTGCCAATGCAGGCCACGTCTGACACGGACGAGTCCGTGCCTGCCGGACATTGCTCATTCGACGCAATGCTCTTTGCAAGGTAGGTGCCGGACATGGCGATCAGTCCGTCTGCGCCACGTGCCAGAGCCATCTTGAGCCCCTCTCCTTCGGTGATGCACTGGCCGAATGCGGCGTAGCGCTGAAGCTGGATTACGGGTTGGCGTATCAAGCCGTCCACGAAACCCTCGATCGCTGTAAATGCCTCGTTGAACCCCAGAGACTTCTGTTCACCGCAACAGCCTTCGTATTCGGACCGGGAATCGATCTGAACCGTAGTCACCAGACACGAATCGCAGGCAATGCCTGGGTCGATCACGCATTGCCCTGCGGGTAGCGCCGCAACCAGCTGGTCTAGGGCGGCGGTTTGCTCGGCGGTGAGCCTGAGAGTGGGCAACTGGCTGATGCAACCGGTGCTCGCGAACGGGTTGGTACCCTCGGGACAGGCATCGCCAGACTGCTCACGGCTCGCGTGAAAACGAGTCCCCGAGAGAACGAGGCGGCCCTCCCCGTCCCGCGTAAGCTGCACGTCTTGCGCCTGACTAGGTTGTGCACAGAGGCCCAGGCCGGAAGTGCGCTGCAACCTCAAGGCCCCGAATGCCGGGGGTACGGTCGATGTGAACGACGAACCTCCAACACCTGTCGAACCGGCTGCCGCTGGAGACGAACCTCCGACGCCCGTCGAACCGGCTGCCGCCGGAGAGGCTCCACCGGCCGCTGCTGTAGATGCACCCCCAGCTCCGGTCGACACCCCACCGCCGCTGCTAGGTTTCGAACTGCTTCCAGCGGCTGCTTGATGTCCACCGGCGCCGGGATCTCCCTCAAACTCGACGGGTGGACACGCCGTCAAGGACGCAGCGCTCAACAGCGCCAGGAGGCTTGAATAAACCTTCGAACGAGAAAAAGAAAGACGAGACATATTGGCTCCGTTTCTGCGAGATGAGTTCATCCCAAACTCACACCCCAAAGCTGTCTTCAAATCGGTAGATTGATCATTGCCTCGCGATTTTTGTTACTTCTTCTACGTAGCGCCCTGTCGGATATCGGTGGAGATAATGCGCTGCCCAGCTGCGTGCTTCACCATGCCGGCTGGTGCGCTCGGCAGCAAGAACGTAGAGGTAGACGATCTCCTCCGCGTAACCTTCACGTGAAGTACTTGCCCCGCCCATCAAGGGACTCAGCAGCGTAAACGCTTCGTCACTTGCGTTGCCCTGCTGCATCAGGCCGCGCGCAACCAGCAGGCGCACCTCATTGCTGCGTATCCCCACATCGCCAGAAATTCGCAAGAACTCGTGCCCGAGAGCCACGGTCTGCCTGATGTCGCCTTGGGCGTAGACCAACCGAATCAGGTGAAACCTGGCATCCTGAGAGAATGTACCGTTCGGATACTGACGAAGGTACTCCTCGAAGCTCGTCCGTGCGTTCACGGACCCACCCGACTTCAAGGTTTCGATGCCGCGTCGGAAGGTCCGCTCTTCGTCTGTCAAGCTGCGGGAAACACTGCTGGTTGGTTCGACGCGACTTGGTTCGACGCGACTCGGTTCGACGCGACTTGGTTCGACGCGACTTGGTTCGACGCGACTCGGTTCGACGCGACTTGGTTCGGCGCGACTCGGTTCGACGCGACTTGGTTCGGCGCCAGTTGGGGCGACACCCGGTGCCGCTGCGCCGCTTGCCACTGCCATACCGAACTGGTTCTGAGAGTACAGGGTTGGAATGGATGGGCTGGTTGGCGCGGCAACGACACTGGACGGTGGCTCCGCCGCGTGTTCTGGTGCGTGAAAGACCTCACAGTACCGCTTCGCTTCCCCGGCGCCGACTGAATCGGCAATGCCACGGAATGAGGTCCGCACGCGGCCCTTGATGACCGTTACGGCAGAGCAATCAGCATTGCGTTCGACCGAGAATACCGTACCGACTACCTCGACCACGAGCTCGCCGGCGCGTACGGCAAGTGTCCTGCCCTTTGGCAGTGGATCCACGTTGAACAGGAGACGCCCACGCGCCAGTGAGAACGCTAGGTGATCCCCTCTCAGGCTCTCCATTTTAACGCGCGTGTCCTCCCCCACTTGAGCACGATGAGGCCCAATCGCGACACGCAAGGATGCCGCTTGGTGCGTCTCGATCCAAGCACCTGCAGCGATTGGGTGCTCAACAGAGACGCGTTTCAGCTCATCGGTGTCACTTGCCCGTTCCCTAACGACGCCCCGGATGTCGAACACCACCGCGGCGTCTGCGCTCCCTGTTCTACTCTGGCGCTCGATGGCAAAGAGCGCGGCAATAGCGGCGCAACCGACAGCAAAGCCGACGGCCACTCCCGACAACCAGCTCGGCGCTGCGGCGGGTGTGCGCTCCAGCACGCGGGAAAGGATGCGCTCGTGCGCCTCGGTACGCAGCTCGATCCGATGGTATTCACGCCGAGCCCGTTCGAGCGGGGTTGCGCCGTTCATGCCCACCTCCCTGCTCGCTTGTTCGGTGTTGCATCGCTCATCCTCGCTGCCCGACGCTCACTCTCTCTCGAACAGCTCGCAAGCGTACTCTTGCGCTGCATCACGACCACTCCTTCTCGAACAGCTCGCGAGCGGTCCGCAGACGACTCGCCACCGTGCCCGGCGAAATCCCGAGCATGTCGGCGATTTCTTCGCGCGTACGTCCGTCCAGATCGTGCAACAGTAAGACCTCGACGAAGCGCATGGGGATTCTGCCGAGCACACGACGCACGGCGTAGGAAAGCTCGGAAAGCGGCAGATCCGCGCTCTGCTGCAGCGGGTCCTCTAGGTCCTCGTGATTCGATTCGCCCCATCCCACGACCCGCTTGACCCAGCGTATTCGGCGCGCATTTGCGGCATGACGACGCGTTGTTTGGAAGAACCACGCAGGCAGCTGCGCCTCGCTCTCGCAACTGCCGATGCGCTTGGTGGCCGTAAGAAACACCTCCTGGGTGGCTTCCTCGGCACTGCTTCGGTCCAGTCCGAATCCCACGCTCCAGCGATAGACCGAACCTGCGAAACGCTCGTAGAGCTGCCGCCACGCTTGGGGCTCTCCGCTCTGGCAACGGGCGAGCAAGGATTGATTCATGAGGACTGAAGGCCATGAGCCACCGGACGTCCGCGGATGGTTCTAGGCAACGGATGTGCGGCGCCGGCCATTCTGATCGAACCCGAGCCTAGAAAAGTGAATCGATGCCGAGCAGCACGGGCAGCCGAACCCGGCCGGTGCTGCGAACAGGCCCGTTCGCGATTTTGGCTTCGGGCGCCGTCGGGATCATCTGAACACCTCCACGTACTGAGCCCCATACCCCTCCGAACAATCGCACCCTAGCCGTCGCCCCGACTAACAAGCCAAAATCAAACCAGTGATGGGTTGGAGTGCTGCCAACGTCCGTGCGCCGGTAGCCCGATAGGGAGCCCAAAGCGAGCAACTCCACCCCCAACCAGAACGGCTCGCGAGCGAGCAAGGCGTAGCGGGGACCGAGTGCCAACGCGTAGACGCGAGTTTCAAACGCGCGACCGTCGACGGCAAAATTCGAATCGAGCGACGTGCGGAAGTCAAAGACCGCGCCCCACGAGTCCGTTTGGTAATTTGGACCGAGCACGAGGAGCGGGGCGACCACGCTGCCAGGCAGAAACGAGGCGCCGGCTCCCACATGCCACCCCAATCGAGCCGTACGCGGGTGCAGCCTTAAGGGCATCGGCTGCACCGTGCCGCGCGGGCCGCTAATAGTCGACTTCGAGACCACCCGCAGCGGCCCGCTTGCGCTCCGTCGATCCGGCTTAGATTTCTCGACGTGACTCACCTTACGAGTCGACACTTCAGGAACGGGATCGCCCGCCAGCACGGGGGTATGCAATAGATTCGGCTCTTCGAATTCCAGAAGCATGGCCTCGAGCACCAGAGCCAACGCTGGCACTCGCGAATGACGGAGGGTTTCCGCGATCGGGCTCGGACCTTTCACCCATGGCAACACGCGCGTCCGAGTTGGCGCGGCCCACTTCTCGACATCGAGCCGTATCGTGCCCGCTCGAATGGTAGTGAATCGAGCCAAAAATGCTCCACCTTCGCTCACGTCGGGGCACGTTGCACGCACGTCCAAGTTGGCAAACGTCAAATAGCGTTCGAGCTCTGAAGCCAGGGCGTCACGGGTCGCTTCGGGTTCGTCCGAGCAAAGAATCACCGGCGCGGGGTGTGCTTCGCTAGCGGCGGCCGTCCAAGGGAGAGCTGCGAGACTCAACGCGACGCCAACGTGAAGGCATACGCGCCTTGCGTGCGCCTCGAAATGGGCAAAAAAGGTGCGTTCTCCGCGCTGCAAGAGTAACTCCGAGGGGCACACCGTACGAGGAGTCCGCCAGTCCGTCAATGCGGACCTCGGCTCCGTCAATCGACAAGATGGCATGGTAGCCTTTGAGCAAACTTCGGTTCAACGCGCGGTCCAGCCTCAACCGCAGGCTTTTGTGGTCAGTTCGGCGCACACACGAAGTTGCCCGCACAACGGGGTAACCTGAAAGCAACCTCGCGGCTCGCGAAGCGTGAGCGTGAGCACAAGCCCGAGATCCGCCGCGCCACCGGAATCGTGAACGTGCCGTGTCCGCATCCGAGCTCCACCGCGGTCTCGATGCTCGACTCGATACCGAGACGGTCGAGGATGAGCGACACATTGAACAAGCTTTCCCAGTAGCTTTCTTCGGGCACACCGCCGTCGCAATACTTCATGCTTCCTCGCGCGCTCGGTCAGGCGTTGACTTGGCGGGCGCGCGCCCTAGGATAGCCGGACTCAGTCGGTGTCTGTCCTTTCTCGATTCGAGGTTCCGTGTCCAATCAACGCAGCAACAAGTCCAGCAAGGCAAGCGCGACGCAGGCGAAGCTGCCAAAGGCGGTGGTGGGCCTCGGACTGGTCAGCCTCTTCACCGATGCATCGAGCGAAGCGATCTTCCCTCTCCTTCCCGCCTTTCTGACCATGCTAGGGGCCTCGAATGCCTTCATTGGCTTGATCGAAGGAGGCGCTGATCTCGTCGCCAGCATTCTAAAGTACCTAACGGGAATTGCTGCTGATCGACGCGTTCGACTGAAGCCGTTCGTCCTGTTCGGCTACGGCATTTCTACGATTTTGCGACCCTTGGTAGCATTTGCGATCGCTCCCTGGCACGTACTCGTGGTTCGCGTGGGTGATCGAATCGGAAAGGGGATCCGCAGCAGCCCTCGCGACGCGCTTATTGCCGCCGCGACCGAGCCTTCCATGCGTGGACGTGCTTACGGCTTCCATCGAGCCATGGACCACAGTGGTGCTGCCGTCGGTACGCTCCTTGGTGCCGGCCTGCTTTGGTTCATGGGCGCCAACACCGCCGGGACCGCAACAGCGGCTCAGCTGCGAACGGTGTTTCTCTGGGCAGCGGTGCCGGGGGTGTTCGCCATGATAGCGCTCAGCCTCACACGCGAACCGCCAAGTCCGCTCCACCCCGCGCAAGCTGAAGCGAAGCCACGAGCGCTACCGTCCGATCTGAAACGGGTCATGGCGCCAATCGCGCTGTTCGCGTTCGCCAACGCGACCGATGCCTTCATTCTCGTGAAGGCAGCACGCCTCGGCGCCTCTCCGATTGCTGCGCCTCTCCTCTGGCTGGTCTTGCACATCGTTAAAGCGAGCACCGCAACCGCCGGAGGGCGTCTCGCGGACCACTACGGAAAGCGCAACGCTTTGGCGCTTGGGTGGACCGTCTACGCCATTACGTGGTCCGCGGTGGGGTTCGCGGAAACCGTCCCGCTCCTGTTCGTGCTCGCCGCAGTTTACGGCACATCACACGGTTTGGTCGAAGGCGCAGAGAAGGCGCTCATCGCTGAGCTTGCCGATGGTCAGGGTCGAGGGAAGGCCTTCGGCGCGTACAACATGCTAATCGGGCTTGCCGCACTCGCAGCCAGTACGAGCTTCGGAATGATTTGGGACGAGTTCGGCGGTCTCGTCGCCTTCGTGGGCACAGGTATCTGTGCACTTGCCGCGGCCGGGTTGTTGCTCGTCGTCGCGCCGAAGCGTTGAGCTCTATCTCAGCTGGATCACTACTCCGACGCCAAGCCGACTTGGGACGAGCTCGTCCCCGGTGGGGTAGGCGCTCAAGAGGGAGCACCTCATATCGAGTCACGGCACGCGCTCGTGGCCGAGACCCTCGAGCGAGAACGCTTTAAAGGGATGTCTCGCTTGCCATTTGATTCATGTAGGTGACGATGGCCGAGGCATCTGCGTCGCTGAGCTGCACACCGTGCTTTCGCCGCATGTCATCGACAACTCTATTCCAAGCACTCTTGGGCAGGGATTGTGGGGTTTTCAGCGCGTGACACCCGGCACAATTGCGCACCACAAGCTCGCGGCCCCGCCTGAGTTCGGCGAGCGCCGCACATTGATCCTGGCTACGCGTTGCATCGACGTTTTCGACTCGGGGCTCGGGCAGCTCCGAAGCGCATGCCCAGAGGAACAACGAGATCGCGGGGGCTAAGCGAACGGGTGAAATCATGGTCGCTATAAATGGATTCCGAACAGCAGCCGAGTCTGAAGCCGTTCTTGGTGCGTCAGATCCAGTCGACTCCCTGGAGTGCGCTCCGCGAAGCTTGCAAGCTGTGGCATGACGCTCAGAGCCGACCACCAACCGTCTGCAGCGTAGGCCGCGACGGGGCCGGCGAATAGCACCGATGTGTCCATCTCACTTCCCTCGAGCTCGTTCAGTTGCCACGCTTCGGCACCGACGAAGATGCGTGGAGTCAGCGCATAACCCACCGCCATGTAAGCGCGAGTTCGGTTTCTCTTTCGGTTTCACCCGGTCCTTCGAATTCCCATTCGCGCGCACCAATCAGGTTGCCTGCGAAGATCCAAGCTCGATAGTGTTTGTCGAATAGCAGTTTCGCCTCTAGTTCTGCAATCTTCGGCCCCACGGTGAATTCGAGTTGGTTCGGCGCGTCTTGCTGCGCCCTC
>JBLNFG010001178.1:0-4069 GCA_050263495.1 Myxococcales bacterium
GCGCGGTCCCTACAGAATCTGAAAGACCTAAACAAGTTGGGATTCGATGAGGCTGCCGGAGGCAGGGAAGCACTCATGAGTCTGTTCCAAAAAAGTCAGGCGCGTATGGGCAGTGGAAAGACGGAGGCTGCCCTGTCGCTAGTGTCGAAGTGGATGGACGCCAACGTCGTGGACGGCATGTATGCAGCGCTTCCGACCATGGCAACAGCCAACGGGCTATTCGAACGCGTGACGGCCTTCGCGAGCCAAGCCTTCGAGGGGACCGTGCATGTTCGGTTGGCACATGGTCGTGCACGCAAGCACCAGCCATTTCAGGCGCTGTTTGCTGTGCCTAGAGCCGGAATACGCCGAACGAGTGGGACAACCTCCAGCGACGATACGGCCACCGTCCTCTGCGGCCGATGGTTGCTCTCCCGCAAAAGGTCGCTTTTGGCGCAGGTGGGTGTGGGTACGGTCGACCAGGCTCTACTGGCCGCACTACTTTCTCGCCATCACTTTGTTGGTTTATCTGGACTCGCAACCCACGCGGTCGTGGTTGATGAAGTGCATGCTTACGACGCTTACATGCAGACGATCTTGGTGCGCCTTCTCGAGTGGATGGGAGCACTGGGGACTCCCGTCGTTCTGCTGTCAGCAACGCTCACTCGCTCAACTAAGGACGTTCTCGGCGCGGCCTATCGGCGTGGGTTAGGGCTAGAGCCAATGTCGACTAGTCGTGCAAGCGAGGCGTACCCATTGATCACCGCGATCGGTCGTGGACCTACACGATACCTCACATTAGATGAGCCACCACCGTTTACGGACGTGACCATAGAGATTGTTCGCACATCCGATCCGCTATCGAGTTTGGTTCCACGTCTCGTCCAAGCGGCGTCGGCCGGTGCGCGTGTTGCATGGATTCGCAATACTGTCAGAGAGGCCCAGGATGCGTACGCGTGCCTTGACGGAAACCAACCGAATGTAGTTCTTTTTCACGCACGCTATCGTGCGAGGGACAGGGCAATCAAGGAATCAGCAGTATTGAATGGTTTCGGAAAGCGGGGGACGCGCACGTCTGGCATCGTAATCGCGACGCAAGTAATCGAACAGAGTCTCGATCTAGATTTCGACCTCTTGGTAACAGACATCGCGCCCATGGACTTGCTGCTGCAACGCGCTGGACGCCTACATCGGCATGCGGATCGGGTTCGCCCAAACGGATATATCCTTCCTCGTTTGATTGTTGTAACGCCTAGCGAAGAAGAATCGCATAAATTGGCATACGGTGGTGCTGGGTACGTGTACTCGAGCTCAACTCTTTGGATCACCCAAGAGCTGTTGGCTGAGCGATCCCTTGTGCGATTGCCTGCGGATATACGTCTCTTGGTTGAGGGGACGTACGACACTGCAATGCGGGAAGCTCGGATCTCTGGTGCTCCAAACGAGGAGCGACTGAGGAAGGCCGAGGTAAAATATCTGGTCGAGCTCGATGATTACCGCGCCAAGGCTGAGAAAGTGGCCATTCGCCCGCCGTGGGAACGGTTGGTTCCTGAGCGCACTCATGACGATGAAGCTCTGCTGGCCGTTCGCACCCGGCTCGGCATGTCTCAGCTAGTTTTGCCTGTGCTTTGGAATGCAGAAACCTGTGCCGCGACGACTCTAGACAACGGAACTCTGCCTGACGATCCGGACGCCCATGACGCGTTTCGCCTTGCCGATGCGCTACTGGACGAACTTGTCTCTGTTCCAGGGGACCGCATTCAGCGTGGCGTAGAACCACCTGGCGAGACCGAACCCTGGTCGCAGCAACGCGACGCACTGGTTCGTTTCCTTGCCTCGGTGGGGCTCGAGGAGGTTTGCGTGGTGGCCTTATGTCAGAAGGGCGACGGCTTTGAGGGGTATGTCATTATGGGCTCAACACAACAACCCAGACGTGTTACCTACGATCTAGATAAGGGGCTCATGTTGCCATGATTCACCGGCAAATCCACATACTTCGTGACCCATGGATCCCGCTCGACCAGAATGGGCAAGAGGAGCTCGCTTCGGTTGTCGAGCTGCTGACAGGCAGTAAGGACGCTCCGGACCTTCTGCATCCTCGCGATGACTATCGTTTCTTCGCGCGAATGTTGCTCTCATCATTGGTGCAGGCCCTATTCGAGCCGGAGAACGAGGCAGAGATCGAAGCCCGCATTGCGCACCCCATGAGCCTTCGCGAGGTGGAAGATCGGATTGCAGAAGTGGAGGACGACTTCTGGCTGGTTCATCCCGAACCGAGAAAGGGCTTCTTACAGACGGCAAAAGCCGTGGAAAAGAAGGACAAGGCCGAAGGGCTCTCTGTGGACGCATTGGATAGCCTTGCCGAAAGCCACCTACTCTACCGTCGGCTCTCGAGAAGGCCTGCTGTCTGTGCGACCTGTGCAGTATGTGCTTTGTACGGTCTTCAGGCGACTGCGCGGTCCGCGGGTAGTGGATTTGTTCCGAGCATCCGTGGGGGCGCACCTATGAGCACTCTGTTGTCTCTCGGTGCGGATAAAGATCGCAGTGTCCGCGCAGACGTGTGGGTGAATGTTTTGGCCCGGACCGTCCTGCCCAGGTTTGAGTTGACGCGCAGTACTGGAAACCCTTGGGTGCAAAAGGCTCGATCGGTACCTCGAAAGCCTCACCGTTTTATGGTTGCTGAGGGGTTGCTGTGGCAGCCTAGAGCGCTGCGCATGGTGGCGCACGAGCAGGGAACCTGTTCCAGCTGCGGACGCAGGATGGAAATCCTGTTTGCAGCGTCGGGTGTCCACCCTGGCGTTGAGTCCGTCCAAGGTGAAAGCGCATTCTTTGCACATCCGTACTGTCCGACGGTCAAGCCAGGCAAGCATCTGTCGACCCCTGGAAATACGCCGTTCTGGTGTTCCATCGGAGAGGTGCTTCCAGGGCTCACCAATGAGCGCAACGACAAAGGGGACGCGGCGCCCGTCGTACTTCATCAGGTGGCAACGGATCGCACGCACGGACTCCTCTTGTTAGAAATAGCGTCGAATAATGCAAAAATTCTTCATGTCATCCACGAGAGTCTCGGTTTGCCTCGCCAACTCCGTATCGACTACCGTGCAACGGCGAGGAGACTCGTTGCACGTGCAGCCAACGCCTTGAAAGACATTCGAACTGCACTAGTCCCATCCGCCGCCAAGAACCACGGGCAACGCTCTCGCTCTCATGACAAAGCAGTTGCGATTCCCTCTCGCCTTCGCAAGTTGGAGCTCCCTGATGTCGATAGTGCTTTCTGGCAGCGCACAGAGGAACCTTTCTTTTGTGCGCTGCGCCATGCGTCGGATTCGGCATCCGAACTACTATTCTGCAGAGAGGTCAATGCCGTGGCCCTTGAGCTGTTTGAATGGCACGTGGCGCCCTACCTCGATGATGCGAGAACTGCACTTCGCGTAGCTCGCGCTCGCGTCTCCCTTCGCCGAAATCTGATTAAGACACTGAGCCTGAACGGACACCCCGCAAGCGGGGTACCTGGAGGTGTCAGCGTGAGCTTACTGTCTTAACGGAACGCCGCATCGGTCGCCCAAGTTCACCAGCACTCAAGAACAAGCTTGCTGGCAAATAGATTCAGGAAGGAAAGCGCCTGCATGATTACCGCAGATCAAATCGCTGTGGCCACGAGTCAACTCAGGAATGCCTACGATCGACCAGATGCTAATGTCGAGCGAGCTCACCTTA
Organism: Myxococcales bacterium; assembly: GCA_050263495.1. Classification (GTDB taxonomy): domain Bacteria; phylum Myxococcota_A; class Polyangia; order Polyangiales; family Polyangiaceae; genus FEN-1139. The sequence continues at coordinate 3,697 of JBLNFG010001178.1, forward strand.
GGCGTGCTGGCTCGCTTGAGGATGTTCTTGCCACTCCAGCCTTTTGGGCGCTTTTACGCAAAGCGGGACTGGCCGACGAATTGACGAGCGGCGAGAGCCACGAAGCGAGGAGAACGAGGCGCCTACTGGCGATTTTAGCCTTTTCATTTTCGGCTGCTCCGGCTCGAACTGGCGGGCGGGAGCCATTGGGTCTCCATCTTCGGCGCACCTTAGTGCAGGGTGAAGTCAGCGAAGCGGATCTTTCGAAGGGAACGCCTCGTCTGAGGCGTCTATTGGGCGCTCGGGACGAGGATGATCTAGCCCACCAGCTCCGGCGCACCCTTACTCTATCAACGGCAAAGGTCGGCGGTCCCACTGCGCAAGCTGCCGGCGT
>JBLNFG010001179.1:0-3290 GCA_050263495.1 Myxococcales bacterium
GGTTGGCGCATTCGCGCGCGATCGACCACATTTCGCCGCGCCTATGAGCCAACTGACCGAGCTCGTCGGACGTCGACGAACGTTCGCCATTATCTCCCACCCGGATGCGGGCAAGACGACCCTCACGGAAAAGCTGTTGCTCTTCGGCGGCGCGATTCAGCTCGCGGGAGCCGTCAAGGCGCGGGGTGATCAGCGGCGCGCGCGCTCGGACTGGATGAAGGTCGAACGCGAGCGCGGCATCTCGGTGACGGCCTCGGCCATGACCTTCGAGTACTCGGGCGTGACGTTCAATCTGTTGGACACGCCTGGCCATCAGGACTTCAGCGAGGATACGTATCGCGTCCTAACGGCGGTCGATTCCGCGATCATGGTGCTCGACGCCGCCAAAGGCATCGAGGCACAGACGCGCAAGCTCTTCGAGGTGTGTCGGTTGCGCGACATGCCGATTATCACCTTCGTCAACAAGCTCGATCGCGAGGGGCGCGAACCCTTTGCGCTGCTCGATGAAATCGAACAGACGCTCGCTCTAGACGTCACGCCCGCGAGTTGGCCGATCGGGATGGGTCGGAACTTCCTCGGCTGTTACGACTTGTTGCGCGACCGATTGCTGTTGTTCGAACGCAAGGAGACGGACGCGGATGGAGTCGTTTGCAACGGGCTTCATGATCCGAAGCTCGATCAACTGCTACCCGAGTCAGCCGTGCGCCAACTCCGGGAAGAAGTCGAGATGGCGCGCGCACTCTGTAAGCCGTTCGATCGACAATCGTACCTCGAAGGTCATTTGACGCCGGTGTTCTTCGGCAGCGCCTTGAACAACTTTGGTGTAAGTGAGCTGATTCGATCGATCGCCGAGATCGCCCCTTCGCCGCGGCCACTGCCCACGCGCGAGCGCAAGGTGTTGCCGGACGAGGAACAGGTGACGGCATTCGTGTTCAAGATCCAAGCCAACATGGATCCGAAGCATCGCGATCGCGTCGCCTTCATCCGCATCTGCTCGGGGCACTTCCGACGCGGGATGAAGCTGGTGCACGTGCACTCGGGCAATCCCCTGGTCGTGCACGCGCCGATGTCCTTCTTGGCTCAAGATCGCGAGATCGCCGAAGAGGCCGTGGCGGGCGATATTCTTGGGATCCCGAACCACGGCAAGCTACGCATTGGCGACACGCTCACCGAGGGAGAAAATCTCACGTTTACGGGGATCCCGAGCTTTGCTCCGGAACTGTTGCAGCGCGTCCGCGCGACGGATCCCTTGCGTTCCAAGCACCTCGGACGTGCTCTCGAACAATTGGCAGAAGAAGGCGTCGCGCGCGTGTTCCGCCCCCGTTCGGGTGGAAGTCCCATCGTGGGCGTCGTGGGCTCATTGCAGTTCGACGTGCTCGCGGATCGGATCCGCACCGAATACAACATCCCCATCGCGTCCGAGTCCACCTCGCTCTACACCGCACGTTGGGTCACCGCCGACGACGCGAAGCAGCTCCGGGACTTCGCGCAACAAAACGAGTCGAGTGTGGCGGATGATCACGCCGGAGACTTGGTGTTCTTGGCGCGCAACTCCTGGCACCTCGATACGACCAAGAAGGATTACCCCGCCCTGCGCTTCGTCGAAGTCAAAGAGCAGAGCTGGGCTTAGCCGAACCCCGCGGCTCAAGCGTTAGGGATCCGGTACTGTGCCGGATCCCGCTCGGCCTACTTCAATTGGAATCGTAGTGCCGGATCTTGCTCGGGGTACTTGACCGTGAACACCCGAAGATCGGCGCTGTTCGCTTCGGTCACGAGCGCTTGCAGTCCGTTCAACGCGCCGTCGGTGAGCTCGCAGTGATGGCGCTTGACCGTACGGCCCTGCGTTGCCGGCAAATCCCAAGACTTGATGATGCGGTGGCTCCCTAAGTCGGCACAAGTAGCGGGTAAGGGCAACCGCACGGAGAAGAGGGCTGTCTCGGCAGGAGTCTTCTCCCAGAACCGAACCTGCAATGACGTCGAGTCGATCCCGGTTACGGCGCGAGCACCGCTGCAGAAGCGTTCCTTGGACTTCTTCAGCTTGTCGTCATCACCGCCCTCGCACGTGGGATTGGCGACGCTACGCTCCGGCGCGGTGCGGCTCTGAGTAACCCAATCCTTGAACAGAGCGATGAGCTGCTGCTGCTCGCTCTTCTTCTTCGCCTCGTCGCGTGCGGCTTGCTCGATGGCTGCGCGCTTGTCCACGATCTCTTTGTCGAGCGCACTCAACTGCGCGGCATCCGAGCACTGCTTGTATGCGTACTCGCGCCACTGCGTCGCAAGATTAATGTCCTTGTTCGTGAGCGCTTGGCGCGCGGTCTGCTGCGCGTCGGCGCACTTGGCCGCATCTTTGGATTCGCAGGCGGCAAGAACGAGGAGGGTCAACGAGCCAAGGCCACGGAGAAACTGCGCAACGTGCATGGTGTTTCGTGAATAGCCCGCGAGCTTTGCTCCTGACAACAGCCAGGTTTGACTGTTTTTTCGACCCGCCATTCGACCCGCCTGGTTTCCGTCGTAGTTCGCTGGATTTATGTGGTGTTCCGCCACGATTCGACGGGAGCGCGAAGAACCGCTAAGCCCCGCGGGTGCCCCCTCGCCGCCCCACTCTCCCGTTAGCCTTGGTATTGCGCTCGGTTCTGCATCGCACGCGGATCATCGATCTGTCGGTTGGCGCTTTTCTCGGGCTCGTTGGATTGGCCATCGCTCTCTATCGCGGGGGCACGTGGTGGGATCGCTCGCACCGCGGCTACAGCTTCTTGGAGAACTTCCTCTGCGACTTGTTGCATCACCGTACGCTCGGCGGTCATCCCAACCTGGTTAACGCTCGATTGGCGTTGATGGGAATGCTGACGCTCGCGATTGGGATTATTACGGCCTTTTCGCTCGCGCCCGAGTTGATACCAGCGCGCCGCCAACTCGGAAGGTCCATTGCCTGGTTCGGTGGAATCAGTACTGGGGTAATGGCTGCTGCGCCGGTGCTCCGAAGTGACGCCTACCCACGATTGCACTCGATTGCAGTGGTTGGGGGGAGTGTTCCCACCCTGTTCGCATTTGCGATCCTCGTCGGGGCCCTACTGCTCGAACCCGCGGTTACGCGCGCCTTCCGCGCGGTCTCTTTGTCTTTGTTGGTTTTGGCCGTCGCGCAACTGGCACTTTACGCTTGGGACGTCTTCTTCGGCGGCCCATCCTTGCGCTTGCTTCCCGGCTTAGAGCACGTCGCCAGCGCTCTCTTGATCGTCTGGCTACTGATCGTAGTGCTGCTGATTCTCTATCGTCTCATTACGGCGTACCTC